>CABSBK010000067.1 GCA_902475865.1 uncultured Collinsella sp. | reverse complement strand
CCCTACACGACGCTCTTCCGATCTGCGTGTAGCTCGAAGAAATGGGGTCGAGCTCCTCGATTACGTCGCCGACCCACTTGGTATTGGCCGTGACGTCGTTGAGCGACAGGCTCTGACCCTCGGCACCCTCGATACGCACACGCACGCAGGGGGCCTTGGTGGCGCCCACGAGCTCAACGTCGACAATATCGACATCGTGCTGGGGAGCGACGGCCTCGAGCGCGTCGATGATCGCCTGCTCGGTCTTGGTCTTGACCATTGCGGCACCTCCATCCATACAAAAAAGAAGCGGGGCCGAAACCCCACTTCTTTCAATTACTACTTCATTTGCAAGCAAACTATACCAATACCTGCGAATACGTGCAAGCATCAAAGAAATTCGCAGGTCAGCGCGCCCACAGCTTCTCCACAAGAATAGGACAATTAAACGAGGACTCCTGTACGGTGCTCCCCAAAAGCCCCAAAACGGGCCATGCGTCCCAGCGCGCCGACCGAATCGGGCCCTATGGGCATTCCATCCCTGGGCGCGCATCGGCCAGACTGCACGTAAGGGACATTCTGAAACAGATAAGCCGTATTCACGCATAGACCGCACAACCTTCCAGATCCTCTACGGCAAGGAGACACCATGAAACGCCTAGGCACTCTCTGCACGATCGCGCTCGCCATTGCAACATGCTCGTTCGCTCTGGCGGGCTGCAGCAACATCGATGGCAACACCGGACCATGCAAGCCGGATCTCGGCAGCACCAAAGCCATCGAGAAAACGACGCCTTCGGAGCGTTTCGACAAAATCGACGAAGATATAGTCGATCCCCAGGGCTTAGGTCCCGACCCTCAAGAACAGTTCCCCATCGACCTTGAGGCAGACGAGAACGTCCATGTTACCTGCGTGGGCAAGGACACGGATGGCTACGGCGACGCCGTGTTGGTCTTTGCGGTGACAAACAACACCAATGCCGACATGATGTTTGGCGATGTTGATGCTTATGCCTACGTCAACGGTGTCGTCCGCGACGTGCGCATGCGCCAACCCGTCGCCGCAGGCGAAGAAACGACCGCGATGCTCACCTTTGTAGGCACCTTCGACGACCCGGACTTTGACGTGAACAACGACCTCAACGACATCTACCTCAATATCTGGATGTTCGAAGAGCAGACGGGCAACGTCTACTTTAGGGACTTGGTCCACATTCCGTAGCGGGTGACGCTCGGCACAAGACAAGCAGGGCATATAACGCAAAACGAGGGACGACCCAATCGGATCGCCCCTCGTCTTTAACACATCAACTATGCGCGTAGCGTTTACTTAACCACCAGGTTGACCAGCTTACCGGGCACGCAGATGGCCTTGACGACCGTCTTACCCTCGAGCCACTTGGCGACGGCGGCCTCGGCGGCAGTCTGCATTTCCTCGCTAGAGGCATCGCGGGCCACGTCGATGCGGCCACGGACCTTGCCGAGCACCTGGACGACGATCTGCACCGTGTCCTCGATGGACTCGGCCAGGTCGAACTCGGGCCAGGCGGCGGTGTAGGCGTTGCCCTCGCAGCCGAGTGCCTCGTGCCACAGCTCGTCGGCCCAGAACGGGCAGATGGGCGCCAGGACGCTCACGATGTCCTTGGCCACGCCGTAGCACAGGGCCTTGTCACGCTCAGCGCCCTCGGTGGCGTTGAGGTAGGCGCTCGCCGCGTTGACGAGCTCCATGACGGCCGAGATCGCGGTGTTGAACTGGCCGCGATCGAAGTCCTCGGTGCACTTGGCGATGGTGCGGTGACGCTCGCGGTAGAGCTTCATCGCTGTCTCGTCGAGCACGGACTTGTCGAAGGCCACGTTGGCGTCACCCGACTGGACGAGCTGCCACACGATACGCCAGGCGCGCTTGATAAAGCGGTTGGCGCCCTCGACGGCCTTGGGATCCCAGTCGAAGTCCTTCTCGGGCGGGGCGATAAACAGGATCGCCAGACGCATGGTGTCGGCGCCGTAGGGCTCGATAACCGAGCTCGGGGGCACAACGTTGCCCTTGGACTTGGACATGGTATCGCCGTTCTCGTCCTTGACCATGCCCTGGCACAGCAGGTTGGTGAAGGGCTCGTCCACGCTCAGCAGGCCCAGGTCGCGTAGCGCCTTGGTAAAGAAACGGCTGTAGAGCAGGTGCAGAATGGCATGCTCGATGCCACCGATGTAGTTATCGACGGGCATCCAACGGTCTACCGCCTCGCGGGAGAAGGGCAGCTCGGTGTTGTGCGGGTCGGTATAGCGCAGGTAATACCAGCTGGAGCAGGTGAAGGTGTCCATGGTATCGGTCTCGCGCTTAGCCGGGCGGCCGCAGACCGGGCAGGTGGTCTCGTAGAAGTCCTTGCACTCGGCGAGGGTCTCGCCGGCACCCAGGTCCAGGTTCTCGGGCAGCGTCACCGGCAGCTGATCCTCGGGCACGGGCACGATGCCGCAGTGCTCGCAGTGGATGGCCGGGATGGGGTTGCCCCAATAGCGCTGACGGCTGATGAGCCAGTCGCGAAGGCGGAACTCGACCTTGCGACGGCCGCAGCCCATGGCCTCGAGGTCGGCCACGATGGCAGCCTCGCCCTCGGAGTGCTTACCGCCGCGCATGCCGGTGTACTTGCCGGACTGGACCAGCGTGCCCTCGGCAGCGTGGGCGCAATCCCAATCGACGGTCTCGGCATGGAAGGTATCGATGGTCTCACCGCTGGCCTCAACGGCAGCGCGGTCGTCATCGTCCAGGATGATCGGCACGATCGGCAGGTCGTACTTGCGGGCAAACTCAAAGTCGCGCTGGTCGCCGCAGGGAACGGCCATGACGGCGCCGGTACCGTAGTCGGCAACGACATAGTCGGCGACCCACACGGGGACCTTCTCGCCGTTGACGGGGTTTACCACGTAGCGGCCGGTAAAAGCACCGTGCTTCTCGAGAGTGCCCTGGGCACGCTCGACGGCAGAGATATGCTTGGAGTCCTCGACGATCTTGGTCACGGCCTCCTCGTACTCCGTGCCCTCGACGAGCTCGTGAAGACGGGCGTACTCGGGAGCCAGAACAAAGAAGGACACGCCAAACAGGGTGTCGGCACGCGTGGTGAAGACGGTGATCTTGCCCCCGTCGCCCTCGATGGGCTCGCCATCCTGGTCACACAGGGTAAAGTCGACCTCGGCGCCCTCGGAGCGGCCGATCCAGTTGGCCTGCATCTGCTTGACGCGCTCGGGCCAGCCGGGGAGCTTCTCCAGGTCGTCGAGCAGCTCCTGGGAGTAATCGGTAATCTTGTAGTACCACTGCTCAAGGTCGCGCTTCTCGGGCTCGGTGCCGCAGCGCCAGCACTTGCCCTCGGTGACCTGCTCGTTGGCCAGAACGGTCTTGCAGTTGGGGCACCAGTTGACCGGGTTCTTCTTGCGGTAGACCAGGCCCTTTTCCCACATCTTCTCAAAGATCCACTGACCCCAGCGGTAGTACTCGGGGCTGCAGGTCTTGACCATGCGATCCAGATCGTAGGAGAAGCCCATGCGCTTCATCGTGGCGAGCGCCTGGTCCATGTTCTTGTACGTCCAGGCGGCAGCCTGCGTGTTGTGCTTGATGGCGGCGTTCTCGGCGGGCAGGCCAAAGGCGTCAAAGCCGATGGGGTGCAGGACGTCATAGCCGCGCATGCGGGCCTGGCGCGCCATGGCGTCACCGATGGTATAGTTGCGCGCGTGGCCCATGTGCAGGTCGCCCGACGGATACGGGAACATCTCGAGCACATACTTCTTGGGCTTGCTGTCATCGGTGTCGACGGCAAAGAGGTTGGAGTCCTCCCAGGCCTTCATCCACTTGGACTCAATGGCCTGCGCGTCGTAGGCAGGGATCTCGTCCTTATGATCTGTGCAATCGCACATATCAGCTCCTTTAATCTTAGCTGGGGTCGGTCGGCTTGGCTTTATTCGCTACTGCGGACAGTCCTGCGCAAGACGAAGAGCACATTAAGTGCTCTTCTTTGCGTGCGGAACTTGTAGCGAACAAAGCCAAGCCGACCGACCCTAAGGTTAACTTGACTGATGATAGCAAATACGACAAGCGAGATGACTCTCGCTTTCTCTCAATAACGTGGTTGTGAATCAACCGCTATCTGTTATCCGCCCAAGCATGGTCGGGTTTTCTAAGTGCCGCAGATTGCCGTGAAAGAGGAGCGACGCGTACTTTGGTACGCGAGCGACGGTTTGAACGGCAAGGTGCGGTGCTTAGGAAAGCCGCTTATCGATAGGAAACGCTCTGCTGAGAATCCTTCACGACTACGTCGTGGGCGCCGCCTTCGACGATGGAGGTGGAGCTGACCAGCGTTAGGCGTGCCTTTTCCTGGAGCTCGGGGATCGAGAGGGCACCGCAGTTGCACATCGTGGACTTGACCTTGTAGAGCGTGCCGCCCACGCCGTCCTTGAGGGAGCCGGCGTAGGGAACGTAGGAGTCGACGCCCTCGACGAAGCTGAGCTTCGCGGCGCCGCCCAGGTCATAGCGCTGCCAGTTGCGGGCACCCGCGGAACCCTCGCCCCAGTACTCCTTCATGTACTGACCGTTCACATTGACGCGCTCGGTCGGGCTCTCGTCGAAGCGAGCGAAGTAGCGGCCCAGCATCATAAAGTCGGCACCCATGGCAAGGGCGAGCGTCATGTGGTAGTCGTAGACGATGCCGCCGTCGGAGCACACGGGCACGTAGACGCCGGTCTCCTCGTAGTACTCGTCGCGAGCGCGGCAGACGTCGATCAGCGCGGTGGCCTGGCCACGGCCGATGCCCTTGGTCTCGCGGGTGATGCAGATGGAGCCGCCGCCGATACCGACCTTGATGAAGTCGGCACCGCAGTCTGCCAGGAAGCGGAAGCCCTCGGCGTCGACGACGTTACCGGCACCGACCTTGACGTCCTCGCCATAGTTGGCGCGGATCCACTCGATGGTGCGCTTCTGCCACTCGCTGAAGCCCTCGGAAGAGTCGATGCACAGGACATCGGCGCCGGCCTCGATGAGCAGCGGCACGCGCTCGGCATAGTCGCGGGTGTTGATACCGGCGCCGACCATGTAGCGCTTGTCGTTATCGAGCAGCTCGTTGGGGTTGGTCTTGTGGCTGTCGTAGTCCTTGCGGAAGACGATGCCCATGAGGTGATCGTTGTCGTCGACGATCGGCAGGGCGTTAAGCTTGTTGTCCCAGATGACGTCGTTGGCAACCTTGAGGCTGATGTTCTTGTCGCCCACGATGAGCTGCTCACGCGGGGTCATGAACTCGGAGACCTTCGTCTGGTGGTCATCGCGGCTGGGGCGATAGTCACGGCTGGTGACGATGCCCAGGAGCTTACCCTTGGGAGTGCCGTCGTCGGTAACCGGCATGGTGGAGTGACCGGTCTTCTCCTTGAGCTCGATGACCTGCTCCATGGTCATGTCGGGGGTCAGCGTGGAATCGGACTGAACGAAGCCAGCCTTGTGATCCTTGACGGCCTTGACCATAGCGGCCTCGGACTCGGCACTCTGGGAACCGTAAATGAAGGACAGGCCACCCTCGGTAGCGAGCGCGACACCCATGTCGACGCCCGAGACGGACTGCATGATGGCGGAAACCATGGGGATGTTCAGGGTGATTGCCGGCTTCTCACCGCGCTTAAAGCGGGTTAGCGGCGTCTTAAGAGAGACGTTGTTGGGGATGCACTGCGAGGACGAGTAACCAGGGACCAGCAGATACTCCGAAAACGTGTGGGACTCACCGGGAAAGAACGTAGCCATGTTTCTCCTTTTTCCATGCGACCGGTCGGCTGCAGGCCTCGTAGGACCCAGCCCAACCTTGGGCGCCCAATACTGGGGAAGTATCTTAACGCACTTTGACTGCTACAATGCATGATTTAAGAAGAGCACACGAGGGTTTGACGAAGGCTTTGCGTTTGCCCAGCAAACACTTTAGCGGGGAGACGCGGAGCACATGGAGTACAAGACGACGGCAAAGTTGGTCATTCAAGCGTGCGACAAGGATTTGCCGGGCGTCTTCGGCCACGGCTGCGTCTTGCTGCTGCAAGGTATCGCCCGCGAGCACTCGCTCAACCGTGCCGCAAAGAGCATGGGCATGGCATATTCCAAGGCCTGGCGCATTGTAAACGAGGCCGAAGGCCAGCTGGGCTGCAAGCTCATCGAGCGAGACGGCGCCCGCGGATCCACGCTCACCCCCGCCGGCGAGCGAGCCATAGCAGTCTACGAGGAGCTGCAGGCCGACATCAACGATGTCATAGCCACCAAAGCAAACGACCTCATCGCCAGCATCAAAGAGTAGCCAATTTGGGACGGGGCTTTTTTAGCTGCACAACCCCTTCTCATAAGTTGCGGTGAAATAGGGACTGTTTATGCGGTTAAAGCCGTAAATGGGGGTGCGGACGATTTCTTGGACCGCGCCTAGGCGTATCCAAGCTTCCTGCGG
>CABSBK010000066.1 GCA_902475865.1 uncultured Collinsella sp. | reverse complement strand
CACCGCCAACGGCGCCGTCCGTGCCGGCCGTGCCGCGCAGTTTATGCCCTTTGCCGCCCTAACGGGATACTACGAGCTTGTGCGTAAACAAGAGATCAGCGCCGAGCCAAAATGCGAACTCACAGAAGAAAAAGCCCTCGAGCTTTCGCAAAAGCTCGAGGGCCTCAAACGCGGTGACCTAGTGCGCGTCACCTATTACGATACATACGGCTATCGTAGCCGCACCGGCATTCTCGACGAAGTGCTACCCGCGTTCAAGCTGCTCAAACTCAGGGATATCGCCATCGACTTCGACGATATCCAAAACATCGAGCTGCGCGGACGCGCCTAGCGACAAGAACGCTTGCGCAAGACGAGGGCAATGCCAAGCACTGCGGCAGCTGCAACCAGCAATCCCAAGACCAGCGTGAGGGTCGAGTCGCCAGCGTGAGGCAGCGAGCCGTCCTTCGGAGTCTTCTTAGTGGCCGTCGTGACGGTGGTCGTGGTGCTGCTCGACTGGTCGTTGCCGCCCGTCTGGCTGCCACCAGGCTGATCGCCGCCACCCGGCTGCGAAGGATTGGTGGGTTCCGTCGGATCCGGAGTACCGGGATCAATCGGATTCTCCGAATTCTCCTTGCGCTGGATCCAAACCTGGCAGCCATAGAACGGGTTGGCGGTACCAAGGCACAGACCCTGGTTGGTCACCGCAAAGGTGCGCAGACCATGGTTATACGGATCGTTAAAGCCATTGGTCGTCAGCGTCGTAAAGTTCACGCCGTCCTCGGTCACATACATATCAAAGCCGCGCTCGGCATCGCGAAGGTAATACATGCACGTAAGCACGCTCTTCAGCTTCTTGAGGTTCTCCGCACTCAGCAGCTTATCGAGCGCATCCTGAATATCGCCCGGCAGCTCGGTGCCATAGGCATCCTCGTACTGCTGCTTCAGGCTCTCATAGCTATCGAGCATGTCCTGATACTGATCGGCAAAAGACTTGAAGTACGCGATCTCGCCATCGATCTTCTGGACATAAGCGGCGTCGTCCTCAACGTCCGCGGACATCGTCGCGGCCTGATCGCAAAGGTCGCCCGCGGCATCCTCCAGCGCATCGCTCAGATCGCCAAAACCCTTAGCAACCTCAGTCTTTTCGTCATCGACATCGGCAGCTTCGTTCGAATCATCGACCTCGACGGCCTCGTTTGAATCATCGTCCGCAAGCGTGTTCACGGGAACGATGGGGTCGTCAGGCGATTTCTTGTCGAGCAGGTGATCGAGCAGGTCCCTAAGGCGCTGAACCTGAGAGTCCCACTCCTCGGGCGTCATATCGATAATGTCGCCATTGGAGAACTGGCCGATCGGTTCAAGCAGGCTCGCGGTATCAAAGGTACCGATATACAGCTTGCCGTCGAACTTCTGCATGCGCCAAATGTACTGGTTCTCGTTTCGGCCAAAGCCCGAAGCCAGGCCGGAAATACCGCCCTCGGGGAACATGTCGGTGCGATCGCCAACGACGAGCTGCATGTTCTCGTCCTTGTCCATGCGATAGATGTTGACCGACTGCTCAAGATTGGCATTCACAAACGAGCAGTCAACGCCGCCCATGCTGCTCTTGCCGCTCTCGTCAGACTTGGACTTATTAAAGAGGATGCGCTCGAGGGCGATCTCCTCGTCGTTGTATTCACCGATATAGAGGTAGTCGTTGTAGACGATGAGGTTGGCAGCGCCAGAACGGGTGCGGGCGGGATCGATGCCAAAGCAATACCTCGCACCGTCCGCCTCCTGGTCGCCGACAATCGGAGTCCACGTATAGCTGCCGTCGGCGTTCTTGTCGCCACGGACCATGGCAAACGACTGCATGGAATTATCATCGGGGGCGTTCTCGGGCGTGCCGGTGCAGATGGTGACATAGAGATGGCCATTGTACGAGGCCATATCCCAAATGGCGCCGCCGTAGATGCTGTCCTGATAGCGAATCACCGGATAGCCAAACAGCGTGTCCGAGTTGGCAATCTCGGTGAAGCTGCCCTGGCCCTTCGAGGGGTCAGACGACGTCAGGATCGTCGCCACAAACTTACCGGCCGCATTTTTACCCACATTGCTGATGACGAGCTGGCCATCATGGACGCACATGCCGCGGATACCGGTAGCAATGCCCTGCTTGAAGGCGGCACCCTGATCCTGCGCGCTCGAAAGGCCCTGATAGACAACTTTGTACTCATCCGTCTTAGGATCGATCTCGTATACAGCAGGCAGGCCGTTTTGGCCGCCATTGTACCTGACGGTGCCGCAGAAATAGAGCTTACCCTTATAACTCACGGCATTGCGGAAAAAAGGAGCGACGCCGTTGAGCGAATCAGAGATTAGCAGCTTGGTCTCACCGGTCTTGGTATTGATCTTGAGCAAGATGCTGTTGCTGTCCTTATCGGCCGTGCCGTCCTCCTTCTGCTGTCCATAGAAGAAGGTGCCGTTAAACATGGCCTCCAGCGTCAGGCGCATGGTCTCGGCATCAAAGGAATCGCCCAGCGCGCTTTTCATGAGCGTCATCGTGTTGCCCATCGCCGCATAGCAGGTGCCCACATAAAGCCAGTCACCATAGCTCGCAGCCGCCCAAGTGTAGCTCTGGCCGCGATCGCCTTCGTTGTTGGCCGTATTACCATCAGCGCCCGGAACGGCAATGGCACCGTCACCCTGGTAGTCGACGATGCCATCCGGCTGCGACGTTCCTACCGTAGGATGCGAGAGCTTCTCAAAGGAATACCCATTTCCCGCATTGTAGGTAACGGCACCCGAAGCGTCTTCGGCGTGCGCCGGCAGCGGCGATACCAAGATAGCGGCAAGCGCTGCCACCAAGCCAAGTGTTCCCACTCGTCTCATAAGGTTATAGCCTCCCCTGTCCTAAAGCCCAGTTTTAGCATTCTTCATTTCTGTCCACGATTAATTGCAATCTGAGCACATCAATAATCAGCGTATAAATATACACCTGTAATTTTTTGGACGGGTTAATAGATGCTCGATTGGTGGCGAATTCCGCGCAAACCGTCACCAAACTCCACTTTTGCCGCATCTAAAGGTTATTTTTGCGCAAATTTTTGGATGCCGATAGTCACAATGGGCAGGAGGCTGGTACCCACCGGAGAGGGCAACGCCTACATTTTCATAACGTAATAGCCCGCACCCCTCACCGCCGTCTCGAGTGCGTCGCGATCAACCGGGCGCTTCGAGCGTACGCGTGCCGTGTGGTCCGCATACGTTACCGTTGCCCACACACCATCAAGCGTATTGAGGGCATTGGCTACGTTCTGAGCGCAGCCGTCACAGCTCATGCCGCCGATGAGCAGCTCATCGCTATAGGGATAGTGCGACTCATCGGTATCCACCACAACAACCTTTTTGGCCTTCTTACCGCTCGTACCATCGCTGCAACAACTCTTCCCGTGTGTCGAAGCGGCAATGCGACGCAGTCCAAAAAACATGCCGACGGCAATGACGGCCAGCACGATGAGATTCGCAGGGTTGAGCAAGTCACTCATGCGTTCCCCTTTCAAGTAGCACTATCTAGATACCCCCATGGGGTGTCTCCATCTTAACCCAAAATCATGTCGGTTCGGTCAATTAGTTTCCCTCTTCAAACTTTTTTGTTGACCATGGCTTACTTTCGTGTATAAGTTTTCCTAGGCTAACAGTTTAGATCCGCAAGGAGCGCCGTGACTCGAACCATAGACATCCCAACGTTTCAGGCAGCAGTCGTGCGCAACTGCTCTCCCACGCTCGCGGGCATCAAGCCGGCATCGCTCTTTACCTATCCCGGCGTCTACGCCCACGGGGACGGCTCGACCGCAACCGAAACCATCGCAGAACGCCGAGCACGCCTGCTCAACGTTATCGCCCAGTGTAATCGCGAGCTTGACCCGCTCGGCATCCACCTGAGTGTTTTGGTCTGGCGGCCCTGCGGAGCGCTCGTGTACGCATATCGGCCCAATAGCCTCGCCACTTACCTTGCTGACCCGCGCGCCAAAACGGCACTCGCCAAGGAGGGCTACGACACCGACAATCTGCCATTATGCCTTGCGCACCTGGCATCACGCATCGCGCTCGCAAGCAATAACGCCGCGGAATGCGCATGCGGCCAAACCCGATGCGCATTGGACCATCAAGCCAACTGCGGCAACGGCTGCACCTGCGAATTTCCACACGAGATTGGCTACTTCCTGGGGTACCCCTACGACGACGTATACGAGTTCATCGCCCAACGTGGCGAGAACTACAAGATCTTTGGAGCCTGGAAGGTCTATACGGATGTCGAGCAGGCGCTTGCGACGTTTGATGCGTACCGTGCCTGCACCCAACACCTCACCTTTATCTATCAGCAGGGCTGCAGCTTGGCGCAACTTGCCCAGGCGACCCGATAGAACGTACAAACCGCGGCCTCGCACGCCGCACAACCGAAAGGACAACACATGAGCAAGATTGCAGTCGTCTACTGGAGCGGCACGGGCAACACCGAGGCCATGGCAAACTTTGTCGCCGAAGGCGCCACGTCCGCGGGTGCCGAGGCAGATGTCATCCCCTGCGCCGACTTCTCTGCCGACAAGGCCGCCGGCTATGATGCCTTCGCCTTCGGCTGCCCCGCCATGGGTTCCGAGGAGCTCAAATACGATGAGTTCCAGCCGATGTGGGACGAGGTCAAGGAGACCCTCGGCGATAAGAAGGTCGTCCTCTTTGGCTCCTACTCGTGGGCCGAGGGCGAGTGGATGGACAACTGGAAGGCCGACGCCGACAAGGCAGGCGTCAACGTGGTCGACTCCGTCATCTGTTACGACGCCCCCGATTCTGAGGGCGAGGCGGCCTGCCGCGCCCTTGGAGCTGAGCTCGCCTAGCGGCAATGAGCTCCGCCCGTAACGCGCTCTGCACCAAAACACATTCGCGTCCCAACAAAAACGGGAGCCGGATCACATCCGGCTCCCGTTTTCTGCTATGTCAGTCATATAAAGCGGCTACGAGATATTGCCCAAAAACGCCTTGGTGCGTTCGCTCTTAGGATGGTCGAAGACCTCGCTCGGCGTGCCATCCTCCACGATAACGCCGCCGTCCATAAAGACGACGCGGTCGGCGACGTCGCGGGCAAAGCCCATCTCGTGCGTCACCACGATCATGGTCATACCGTCATGCGCAAGATCGCGCATGACGCCCAATACATCGCGGACAAGCTCAGGATCGAGCGCCGACGTGGCCTCGTCAAAGAGCATCACGTGCGGATTCATCGACAGGGCGCGGGCGATGGCCACGCGCTGCTGCTGACCGCCCGAAAGCTGACTCGGCATAAAATCGATGCGCTCGGCCAGGCCGACCTTGGTCAGCTCCTCGATGGCAATCTTCTCGGCCTCTTCCTTGCTGCGCTTGAGCACCTTTTGCTGCGCAAGCATGACGTTCTTTTTGACCGACAGGTGCGGGAACAAGTTGAACTGCTGAAACACCATGCCCAAGTGCGTACGCACCTTATTGAGGTCAACGCCCTTGGCGCACACATCCACGCCCTCGACGACAATCGAACCACTCGTGGGCTCCTCAAGACGGTTAATGCAGCGAAGCATCGTCGACTTGCCCGAACCCGAAGGGCCCAGGACTACGACGACCTCGCCCTTGTGCACATCAAGGTCGATGTCGCGCAGGACCACGTTATCGCCAAAGGCCTTCTGGAGATTCTTGATGCTGACGACGACCTCGTTCGAGTTATTGGTTTCGCTCATAATAGAACCTCCTTACAGACCAGCGATATGGTCGGCGGGCGTCGCGACAACCTGTCCGGCGCTCTTGGTGGGACGCTTCTTTTTGGTTTCGGCCGTACCCAGCAGCCTCGCCTCAAGACCGCTCACCAAGCGCGCAAGCGGCAGGGTAATGACCAGATAGAACAGGGCGGCAACCACATACGGCGTAATGGAACCCGTCGTGGCCACGATGGTGCGGGCGTTCATGACGATCTCGACCACGCCCACGGCGGCGAGCAGCGACGTATCCTTGTAGAGCAGGATAAACTCGCTGGTCAGCGTAGGCAGGACATTGCGGAACGTCTGCGGAATCATAACGTAGAGCAGCGTCTGGAAGGCATTCATACCCAGCGAACGAGCGGCCTCGTTCTGGCCCTTGGGGATCGATTGAATACCGGCACGGAAAATCTCGCACAGATACGCAGACGAGTTCATGGCCATGACGATAACGCCCAAGACATAGTCGTCCACCTTGACGCCGGCAAGCGGCAGGCCAAAGAATGCAATATAGATCTGCAGGAACGCCGGCGTACCGCGGATGACATTCACGTAGATGCCGGCAAGGCAACGCAGGATGCGCGATTTGGATATGCGCATAAGCGACAGGGCAAAGCCAAAGGGAATAGCCAACGGAAATGCCACGAGCACGATCGAGAGCGACATAAGGAAGCCCTTAAAGACGATCGGCAGGCT
>CABSBK010000065.1 GCA_902475865.1 uncultured Collinsella sp. | reverse complement strand
GATCGACCGCCTGGAGCAGTCGCTCGCCAAGAGCTATGCCGAGATCCTGCATCTTGAGTGGGGCGCCAAGGTGACCATCGACCGCACCACCGGCAAGATCTACGTCTACCGTCTGGAGCCGATCGACGATTCCATGGACGAGGAGGGCAACTTCACCGAGTTCGAGGAGATCGACGTCACCCCCAAGAACACGAGCCGCATTGCCGCCCAGCACGCCAAGGCCGAGATCAACGCCATCGTGCGCAACTCCGCCCGCGAGCAGATCTACGAGGAGTTCTCCGGCCGTATCGGTGACCTCATCAGCGGTACCGTGCTGCAGTCCACGCCCGACTTCACGCTCGTCAAGATCCGCGATGGCGTCGAGGCCGAGCTGCCACATTTTGACCAGCGTCGTTACGAGAACGAGCGCAACGAGCGTCCGATGGGCGAGCGCTATCTGCACAACCAGCACATCAAGGCCGTGATCATCGACGTCCGCGACCCCAACTCCAACCTGCAGCCGGTTCGCGGCGAGCACAGCCGTCCGCCGATCGTCATCTCCCGCACCCATCCCGAGCTCATGCGTCGTCTGTTTGAGCAGGAGGTGCCCGAGATCTATGAGGGCACCGTCCAGATCAAGTCGATCGCCCGCGAGCCCGGCCAGCGCTCCAAGGTCGCCGTCCACTCGCTCGACGATCGCCTGGATCCCGTGGGCGCCTGCGTCGGCCCCAAGGGCAGCCGTGTTCGCGCCGTCGTGGGCGAGCTCCGTGGCGAGCGCGTCGACGTCATCCTGTGGGATGCCGATCCGGCCGTCTACGTCGCCAACGCCCTGTCGCCCGCCAAGGTCACCCGCGTCCTCATCGACGAGGAGAAGGCCTATGCCGGCGTCATCGTGCCCGACGACCAGCTTTCGCTCGCCATCGGCAAGGAGGGCCAGAACGCCCGCCTCGCCGCTCGCCTGACCGGCTGGCACATCGATATCAAGTCCGAGACCCTTGCCGCCGACATCCTCAAGAACGTCCCCGTTCACGAGGAGCCCGCCGCCGACCTGATCGGTGACGAGGAGGACGACGACGTCCGTCGCTGCGAGTACGTCTCCGAGGACGGCGTTCAGTGCCGTAACCAGGCCCGTCCCGGCTCCCGTTTCTGCGGTGTCCACGACACCGACGCCTTCGATGATGCGGAGGACCGGATCTAGCGCGCGGTCGCGTCGGGCGGGTCCCGGCGCATCTCCCACGCTCGTTCAGTCTCTAGGCACCCAAGGTGCCAGAAAGGGTAGGTGAAGTCATATGGCAAAAGTCCGTGTGTCCACCCTGGCCAAAGAGTTCGGCATGACCTCCAAGGAACTGATGGGTCATCTCGCCGAAATGAAGATTCCCGCTAAGTCCGCTTCCTCCGCCCTGGAGGACGCTTACGTCGCCATGGTCCGCAAACAGCTCGCCTCGGTGATCGAGGCCCGCGCCAAGGAAGTCGAGGCCGCCAAGCAGGCCGAGGAGGAGGCAGCCGCCGCCGAGGAGGCAGCGCGCGCTGCCGAGGCCGAGCGTGAGCGCATCGCCGCCGAGAAGGCACGCGAGGAGGAGCGCCGCCAGTTCGCCGCCGCCCAGGCTGCCGAGGAGGCCGCCCGCGCCGAGGCCGAGGCCAAGAAGAAGGCCGAGCAGGAGCGCCTTGCCCGCGAGAAGGAGGAGGCTGCCCGCGAGGCCCAGCGCCGCGCCGTCCCCGCTTCCGACTCCGGTTCGCGCTTCCGTTCGCTGCTCGACCAGATCGCCGCACAGGAGACCGTGCTCAAGGAGAAGAAGGACGCCGAGGAGAAGGCCAAGGCCGAGCGCGCCTCAGAGCGCGGCAACCGTCGTGGCGGCAACAACGACCGCCGCGGTGGCCGTCGTAACGATCGCAACGCCTCCGACAGCAACTCCGAGCGCAACGCCTCCGAGAGCCGTCCGCACAGCCATCGCACCAACGCCAGCAACAACGTCGCTGCCGGCATGGACTTCCCCAACCCCGATAAGCAGGGCAAGGGCAAGAAGCGCAAGGGCGGTCACGGCAACGATGAGGACCACTACAGCCGCATGGCTCGTGAGGCCGAGGAGTACAATCGCGAGAAGGTGCTCGAGGAGGCCCGCGCCGCCGTCGAGGAGGCCTCTCGCGAGTCCACCGGTCGCCGCAAGAAGCGCAAGGAGAAGCGCGAGCGCGAGGCTGCTAAGGCCCAGGAGGAGCGCAAGATTGAGGAGGCGCTGGCCCAGGGCGTGAACCCCGAGGAGCTCGACGCCATCAAGGTCTCCCAGGGCGTTACCGTCCAGGAGCTCGCCGAGGCGCTCGACGTTCCGGCCAACGACATCATCAAGCGCCTGTTCCTGCTGGGCACGCCGCTCACGATGACGCAGTCCATGTCCGACGACCTCGTCGAGCTCGTTGCCGACGACCTGGGCCGTCAGATCAAGATCATCACCCCCGAGGAGGAGAACACCTTCTCGTTCTACGACGATCCCGCCGACCTTAAGCCCCGCGCCCCGGTCGTCACCGTCATGGGTCACGTCGACCACGGCAAGACGAGCCTGCTCGACGCCATCCGTCACACCGGTGTCGCTGCCGGCGAGGCGGGCGGCATTACCCAGGCCATCGGTGCTTCGCAGGTCATGATCAACGACCGCAAGATCACCTTCATCGATACCCCGGGCCACGCCACCTTTACGGCTATGCGTGCCCGCGGCGCCAAGGTGACCGACATCGTCATCCTGATCGTGGCTGCCGACGACGGCGTCATGCCTCAGACCATCGAGTCGATCAACCACGCCAAGGCCGCCGGCGTACCCATCGTCGTCGCCGTCAACAAGATCGATAAGCCGGGCGCCAACCCCGACCGCGTGCGCCAGGAACTCACCGAGTACGGCATCATCCCCGAGGAGTGGGGCGGACAGAACATGTTCGTCAACATCTCGGCCAAGCAGAAGATCGGTATCGACGACCTGCTCGAGACCGTGCTGCTCCAGGCCGACGTGCTCGAGCTCAAGGCCAACCCGGACACCTTTGCCTCCGGTAACGTCCTCGAGGCCAAGCTCGACAAGGGCCGCGGCTCGGTTGCCACGGTTCTCGTGACTCGCGGTACCCTGCACGTGGGCGATACGCTGGTCGCCGGCCTTACCTACGGCCGCGTCCGCGCCATGCTCGATCCCAAGGGCAACGCCGTCACCGAGGCCGGCCCCTCCGACGCCGTCGAGATCCTGGGCCTGCAGTCCGTGCCCAACGCCGGTGACGAGTTCCGCGTGTTCGAGGACGAGCGCGAGGCTCGCGCCCTGGCCGATGAGCGTTCGCTCAAGGCACGTATCGAGGAGCAGAGCCGCGTGAAGCACGTCACGCTCGAGAACCTCTTCGAGACCATCGCCGACGCCGAGGTCAAGGAGCTCAACCTGATCATCAAGGCCGACGTCCAGGGTTCCATCGAGGCTCTTCAGGACTCGCTCGACAAGATGGATCAGTCCGAGGTCCGCATCAACACGATCCACTCCGCCGTCGGTGCCATCAACGAGACCGACGTCGTCCTGGCCGACGCCTCCAACGCCATCATCATCGGCTTTGGCGTGCGTCCCGACGGCAAGGCCCGCTCCGCTGCCGAGCGCGAGGGCGTCGAGATCCGTTGCTACGACGTCATCTACAAGTGCCTCGAGGAGCTCGACGCTGCCCGCATCGGCATGCTCAAGCCCACCGAGGTCGAGGTCTCCACGGGTACCGCGACCGTCCTGGACACCTTCAAGGTGCCCAAAGTCGGTATCGCCGCCGGTGTTCGCGTCGAAGAGGGCGAGATCGCCGCGACCGATTCCGTGCGTCTGGTGCGCGACGGCATCGTGGTCTTCAACGGCAAGATCGCCTCGATGCGCCACTACAAGGACGAGGCCAAGAGCCTCAAGAGCGGTTCCGAGGGCGGCATTGGCCTGGAGAACTTCCAGGACATCAAGCCCGGCGACCAGATCGAGGGTTACCGCATCGACCAGGTTGCCCGTACCGAGTAGGGGGTAGCGCTATGAAGCAAACGCAGGCAACCCGCCGTTTGGGCGAGCAGCTTCGCGAGAAGCTTGGTTATATCCTGCTCTTTGAGGTTTCCGATCCGCGTCTCGACCTGGTCACCCTGACCGCGGTCGAGGTCGCGGTGGACCGTTCGTTCGCACGCGTGTACGTGTCGTGCGATGCGAGCCGCTACGATGAGGTCATGGAGGCGCTCGCCAGCGCCAAGGGCCGTATTCGCAGCCTGTTGGCCCGCTCGCTCGATTGGCGCGTCACGCCCGAGCTCGATTTTCGCATCGATCGCTCGACCGATGAGGCCGAGCGCATCACGCGTGCGCTGGAAAACGTTCCCGCCACGCTTGCGATCGAAAAGGACGAGGACGGCTATCCAATAGCGGATGCCGCCCAGGAGGCAGCTTTAGATGAGTAATTCCGCCGACCTCGCATCGTGCGAGTCTGCAGATATTCAGCGACGCATCCTCGAGCTCATCGAGGGTGCGTCCTCCATTGCGATTTCGGGACATACGTCTCCCGATGGTGACGCCCTGGGCTCCGTGCTGGGTCTGGGCTTATCGCTTATGAAGTTTTTCCCCAACAAGGACATTGCCCTGCTGCTGGCAGACGATGACCCGGTTCCGCGCATCTACCGCTTTATGGAGGGCGCCGACCGTCTGGTGCCGGCATCTGCGTATACCGGCAATCCGGACCTGTTCATCTCGGTGGACGTGCCGGTCGTCGAGCGTCTGAATAACTCCGCCGAGGTGCTCCGCCGCTCGTCGCATGTGGTGTGCTTCGATCATCATCCGGCGCGTGAGGAATTTGCCGAGCTGAGCCTGAGGTGCGTCGGCGCCGCAGCCTGCGCCATGATCATCGACCGCTTTTTGGACAATTGCGGCATTGTGGCTCGCGATGGTGTCGCGACCTGCTTGCTGTGCGGCCTGGTGACCGATACCGGTCGTTTTCAGTACCAAAACGCCGATGCCGCTGCGTTCCATGCCGCCTCGCGCCTGGTCGCGCACGGTGCCGATCCGGCGCGCGTTGCGCTTGAGGTCTACCAGAGCATGCGCGTAGAGTTTTTGCACCTCAAGTCCATTGTCATGGGCCGTATTAAGACGGTCGCGCACGGGCGCGTGGCGTATAGCTATGCCTACCAGAGCGACCTTGAGGCCTGCGGCGTCACCTCGGATGAATGTGACGGTCTGGTCGATGTGGTGCGTTCGGTGATGGGCGTGGAGCCCTGTCTGTTCCTAAAGGGCATCGACGCCGATACCAAGGCGCGCGGCAACCTGCGCTCCAAGGGCGATCTTGATGTGTCCGAGATCGCTGCCAACTTTGGCGGTGGCGGGCATCATGCCGCCGCCGGCTTTTCTAACAACGGAACGATTCGCGAGACGCTCGCCGTGGCACTTCCCATGCTGGCCGAGCTGGTGGGGGAGGATCCCGCTTCGGTGACCGTCGAGCTATAACTTTTTGGATGGTACATGGCTCGTCGTACGCCTTCTCAATTGAATATGCTGCTCGCCGTCGATAAGCCGGTGGGCTGCACGTCCCACGACGTGGTTTCGCTATGCCGGCGCGCCCTCCATGAGCGGCGCGTCGGCCATGCCGGAACGCTCGACCCCATGGCATCGGGTGTCATGGTGGTGGGCGTGGGCCAGGCAACGCGTCTGCTGGGCATGCTCACGCTCGATACCAAAAGCTACGTCGCCGACATCTCGTTTGGCGTCGAGACCAATACCGATGATGCGGAAGGCGAGGCCGTCCGCACAGTGCCCGTTGCCGCCGACCTGCGCGATCCGGCCTATGCCCGCGAACGCCTGTCCGCCATGCTGGGCCCGCAGATGCAGGTGCCGCCTGCGTTTTCGGCCATTTCGGTCAACGGCGTGCGCGCCTATAAGGCTGCGCGCGAAGGCAATGCCGTGTCGCTGCCCCCGCGTCCGGTCGAGGTGTACTCCGCCGACCTGATTGCCGTGAGCGGCGAGGGCGACGCGTGCGTTTGGACCGTGGCGTTTTCGGTGAGTAAGGGCACCTATATCCGTGCGCTCGCTCGCGACCTGGGTCGTGCCTGTGACAACGCGGCGCATATTTCCGCATTGCGCCGTACGGCCTCCGGCGTTGTTTCCATCGGTGCTTGCCATGCGGTCGAGGAACTTTCTGCCGAGTCCGCTGCCGGCTTTGCCTTGGATCCCATTGCGGCACTGGGCGCCACGCGCGTCGACTTGCCGGGCGATCTTGCCGACGATCTGCTGTGCGGACGTCGCATTCCTATTGAGCGCGCGCTTGCGGGCTTCGATGCGTCGAAGGCGCCGTTTGCGCTGGTGCTCGATGGCGGGCTTAAGGCGCTTGCTCGTATCGAGGGTGGTCGCTTTGCAATGGAGTATGTCTTTCCGCAGGCGATCGGCGGTGTTCGATGATGCTGGCCTCCCACGAGCTCGCGCGTATTTTTTTCGCGGGCGAGTCGGAAGAGGCCCGCATCGTCGCCGCCGATGCATTTGATGATTGCGCGTGCCTGGGC
>CABSBK010000064.1 GCA_902475865.1 uncultured Collinsella sp. | reverse complement strand
GACCAGCAAAAACAGTCCCTATTTCACCGCAACTGCGTTAGGGATGGGGTGTTGGGCGGCTGTCTTCGGGCTGGCTAGTCCTGGGCCTTGATGCTCGGCAGGAGAATCTGGGCGAGGTAGTCGGTCTCGAGTTTGGTCGCGGCGTCTGCCTTGCCGTCTTTACCGACCAGGTCGTTCTTAATCTGGCTATAGGTGTAGCGGTTGCCGGTCGTGAGCTCGACAAGTTCAATAGCCTGGTCCATGGGATAGGTCGACACGGGGTTCTGCGTGCGCCCGTTGATGGTTTGCGGAATCACGTACGGATAGACAGGGCCGCTGGCGTAGACGGTGTAGCCGTTGCCCAGGCTGACCGTGCCCAAAACCGTATCGCCGTCATCGGGGGTAAAGGTCTCGCCGTCGCGCACTGCGACAAGCGTCACGAGCGGTGTGTTGGTGTCGCTGTCCAGATAAATGCACAGCGTGCTGCCGTTTTGCCAGGTCGCGACCTTGCCATACCACTCAACCGGAATATCGAGCTGATACAGGTTCGTCGCCTTGTGCCGAGCGTCGGCATCGCGGGCGGACTGAGCCTCGCTTGCGCTTACGGCGTTGGCGGCGGCATCGCGGCGCGTAATTGCCGCCTGCTGGAGTATCTTTGCCGCGGCGGCAGAGCTTGCGCCCCCTTCCTCGGCATACTTGGCGGCGGCATCGATCTGGTCGTCAGTCACCGTGTCGGCCGAAGGTACCTTGAGCTTAAAGGTGGCTTGAGCGCGCAGATCCTGCCCATCGCTCTTAATGGTGACCTGCGCCTTGGTGGTCGGGACGGTGTAGATGGTGCCGTCTTCCGCGATGGGGGATCCAGCAATGGAGAGCGTGTAATCGCCGGGCAGCAGCTTAATGCCGCGACCGTGCTCGTCAACGTAGAGCGTTTCGCTCACAGAGGAGCCGTCGGAGTCCTGGCCACTCACCTGCACGGGGATCTTTGAGCCGGTGGAGCAGTCGAGCCCCGCGGCATGTACGCCAATTTGCGCCGACATCATCGTGTGCGCACTGGCGGCGACAGCGGCAGCCTGCTCTTGCTGATATCCGTTCCAGGCAGCATAGCCTGCGCCGCCGGCGACGAGCGCGACGGCCGCAACGCCGGCAACCATCAGGTTGCGGCGCCTGGGCGACATCTTACGATGACGAACCTCGGCTTCGCGTGCCGAAGGAACGGACGGTAGGGGAATATCGCCCATGGCGATGGTCTCGTCCACGGCAGGCGCAGAGCCTAAGCCAGGGAGCTCGCGGGTCAGCGAATCTTCGGCCGGCAAGTTGTCGAGCAAGATGGTTTCCTCGCTCGTGTCGGATCCGGGCTGGCCGTCGGCCTCGCATTCGGATTCCTCGTGCCCCGCCTCGTCTTCGGCGGGCGCGGCGCCATCGTCTTTTGCATCCCGATCATCGGGCTGCGCCTCGATTTCCGGCTTATCCTGCACATCAACGCTCGAATCGTCAAACGCAATCTCGGCCAGCGCGATCTGGTCTAGGCTCTCCAGGGCCTCGGCACACGCTTCTGCATCTTGGGCCGCATCCTCTTGGCCCATTGTCTCATCTTTCATATATCCCCCAAGCTCAATATCGGGACAACACTGTACCCAAAAATGGAGCTATATAAAGCGCATGCGAAATATAAGATCCGATTTAACCCGAGTGCATCGTTTAGCCGCATCCTCGCGGCAGCAAAAAGCCCCCGGAACGCGGACGAATCACATTCCGGGGGCTCTGCAATGCGTTGAGTTGCGCGGAGCCGGCTACGCGGCTTCGTACTCAAGCGATGTTTGCGCCAGGCGCGTTACTCGGCGTGCGCGTAATCAATCTTGGCGCGACGAGCGGTGGCCTTCTCCCAATCGCTGGTGCCCTCAAAGACATCCTGCTTGTAGGGATTGCGACCGAGCTTCTTGGCGCGGTAGGCGATGTAGATGATCGCGGCGACGTTGGCGATCAGCGCAGCGATCGAGACCGCGGTGGCGGCGCCGGGGTCGAGCGTGGAGTGGGTCACAAAGATGGACTCCTCCTGGAAGTACGGGAACACCTGGGCAAACATGCACCAAATAGCAAGCGTAAAGGCGCGGTTCTGAATCCAGCCGCCCTTGTTCCAGATAAAGGCGGCGACGGTGGGTGCCAGCAGCAGCGCAAAGCCGCAGAACCAGGAGTGGGTGGGCAGGCAGTTGTAGGTGTAGCAGAAGTTCCAGATATCGTAGGCGATGATGTAGACCCAGGTCATGTCGGGCCACAGCATGTCGGTCTTGTCCTCGGAGGCGTAGACGCTCCACCAACCGGTCATGCAGAAGATGTTGATGATACCGGCGATGCCGTTGAACACGTTGTTCCAGCCGGCCAGCTGCGTGGCGCCCTCGGAGGTGACCCAGGTGGGCTCGCCCAGGACAAAGAAGTGATAGGCGCTCTCGAAGTCAGACACGACGGCGATCATGATGTTGATGGCAACGATCACAAACGGCCATGCGCGGAACCAATGCGCCTTGCCGATCTTGCCCCACTGGTACTTAATGGCAATGAAGCCCCAGCAACCGGCCAGCGCCGCGTATACCTTGGCGTAGTGGAACCAGCTGTTCTGGTACACATGGGTGGGGTTGGTGAGCGCCCACTCGGCACCCTGCGAAACGCCGACGGCGATGGCGACGCAGTAGATGGTCATGGCCAGCGGAGCAACGCCAAAGATGATTGCCGCGCCCAGCTTGGTGCGGCGGCCGACCTCGTTGAGCACGATCAGGCCAATAAAGACCATGGCCCAGCCGGCCCAGTGGATAAGGGTATCGCTACCCCAAACATCGAACAGCATGCTGCTCTCCTTTCACACGCCCGCGGCCCCTCTTCTGATCGCGGGCAGTTTGGCCAAATGGCGTCAGTTCTGGGGCTTGCGCTCCGGATACTTGGTGGTATAGCCCTCGATGTGGAGCGTCGAGGCGATAATCTCCTTGACCGTCTCGTCGGGCACATCGGGGTGCGTGCGGATATACATCAACAGTCCCATGATGAGGGTGTAGAACGTCTCGTAGACATGGTCGATGCGTAGCTCATGATGGGCGACAAAGTCCACCACGGTGGTGTCGCAGATATACTGTGCCACGCGTTGGACCACGTTGTGCAGAAAGCCGCCGTAGAGCGCGCCGCTGCTCGAGGTGAGCGTACTCGGCAGCTCGTGGCCGCTGGCGACCAGGCGCTTAAAGAGCGGGGCGACGGTGTCGAGCGCGCCCTCGATATCACCGACGGTGCGGCCGGCGTTCCACTGCTCGAGCTCGGAGATAAAACCGTCGATCGCCTCATCCATAACAGCGGTGACGGCGGCGTCCATATCGGCAAAGTAGTGGTAGAACAATGAGCGCGTACAGCCGGCTCGCTTGGTCACGGCTGAGACAGATAGATGCGACACGCCCAGCTCGGAACTCACGGTGCGCACGGCGGCGAGGATTTCGCGACGGCGTTCGTCGCCCGTCAAGCGCTTTGCCGCGCTGTCGGTCGTGGGGACGGCGTCGGCCACAGAGGTGTTCGCTGCGTTACTGTTCATGTGCTTGCCGCCTTTCATCCGTTTGAGCCTGACCGTTCGCCTAACAGTCTTGAATATTGTTGACGGTTCGTCAATACTGTTTTTGACACAATGTCAACAATAACGGGTGAACGGCGTGGGGGCATGTCGAGCCCGTAAAAAGAGGGGCGCTGCGTGCCTGCCAGGCTGCGGCAAGAGAAGGGACGACCATGATTCTCAACGGACCGGGGATTAGCTACACCGAGCCCGATATCGGTGCGGAGTTTGTGCCGCCGCTGCCGGAGCATCCGCGCGAGGCCATCGTCAAACTGTGCGAGCACTGCACCAACCGTCTGTTGCGCCGCGACGAGCTGCTGGGCTACGAGTACTGGTCGTTTGCCGAGGCCGCAACCGACGAGCAGGCCGAAGTGCTCTGCAAGATGAAGATGCGCCGTCCCTATACGCTGCCCGAGATGGTCAAGCTCACCGGCATGCCCGAGGCCGATATCGAGAAGATGCTCGACGACATGAGCTACACGGGCCTGCTTGAGTACAACTGGGAAAATCCCGAGCGCGCCAAGCAGTGGGTGCTGCCCATGCTGGTGCCGGGTTCTGCTGAGTTCCTCAACATGCGCGTGAGCCAGCTCGAGGAGCACCCGGTCTACGCTAAGTTCTTTGAACAGGCATCCAAGGGTCCGCTGTCCAAGGCCACACCGATGGTGCCGCCCGGAGGCGCCGGTATCGGCATGCACGTCATTCCGGTCGAGAAGGCCATCGACGCCGCGAGCACCTCGGTGCCGATTGAGCATATTGAGCACTGGCTCGACAAATACGAGGGTAAGTATGCCGCCAGCACCTGCAGCTGCCGCGCGAGCCGTCGCGTGATGGGTGAGGGCTGCGCCGACGACCCCGCCGATTGGTGCATCGCCGTGGGCGATATGGCCGACTACGTGGTCGAGACCGACCGCGGCCATTACGTGACGCGCGACGAGGTCTACGACATCCTGCGCCAGGCCGAGGACAACGGCTTTGTGCACCAGATCACCAACATCGACGGCGAGAACAAGATCTTCGCCATCTGCAACTGCAACGTCAACGTGTGCTACGCCCTGCGCACCTCGCAGCTGTTCAACACGCCCAACCTGTCGCGCTCGGCCTATGTCGCCAAGGTCGAGAAGGACAAGTGCGTGGCCTGCGGTCGCTGCGTTGAGGTTTGCCCGGCCGGTGCCGCTAAGCTGGGCCAGAAGCTCTGCAGCAAAAAGGCCGGCGGACAGGTGCCCGAGTATCCGCGCCAGGAGCTGCCCGATGCCACCAAGTGGGATCACACCAAGTGGTCGCCCAACTACCGCAATGACAACCGCATCGAGACGCACAAGTCCGGCACCGCTCCCTGCAAGACGGCCTGCCCCGCGCATGTCGCCGTTCAGGGCTATTTGAAGCTCGCGGCGCAGGGTCGCTATGACGAGGCCCTAGCACTCATTAAGCGCGAGAACCCGCTGCCCGCTATCTGCGGCCGTGTGTGCAACCGCCGCTGCGAGGACGCCTGCACCCGCGGCCGTGTGGACGCCGCCGTGGCCATCGACGAGGTCAAGAAGTTCATCGCCCAGCGCGATCTGGACGCCTCGACCCGCTATGTCCCGCCCGTGGTGACGCCGACGCGTGCCGGCGGCTTCGACCAGAAGATCGCCATCATCGGTGCCGGCCCGGCCGGTCTGTCCTGCGCTTTTTATCTGGCCGAAAAGGGCTATAAGCCCGTCGTGTTCGAGAAGAACGAGCGTCCGGGCGGCATGCTCACCTACGGTATTCCCAGCTTTAAGCTGGAGAAGGACGTTATCGAGGCCGAGGTCGAGATCATTCGCCTGATGGGTGCCGAGTTCCGCTATGGCGTGGAGGTCGGTCGCGATGTGACGCTCGATGAGCTGCGCGAGCAGGGCTTTAAGGCCTTTTATGTTGCCATCGGCTGCCAGGGCGGCCGCCTTGCCGGTATTCCGGGCGAGGATGCCGAGGACGTGACCGTGGCCGTCGACTTCTTGCGCGAGGTCAACAGCGGCAAGATCGACGCGCTGCCCGGCCGCACCATCGTGGTGGGCGGCGGCAACGTGGCCATCGACGTGGCCCGCAACGCCTGCCGTCTGGGCTCCGAGCACGTCGAGATGTTCTGCCTGGAGAGCGAGGCTCAGATGCCCGCCAGCGAGGAGGAGCGTCGCGAGGCCGTTGAGGACGGCGCTCACATCAGCTGCGGCTGGGGTCCCAAGGAGGTTCACCTGGACGAGTCCGGTCGCGTATGTGGCATTACCTTCAAGCGCTGCACGCGTGTCTTTGACGACGAGGGCCGTTTTGCGCCCGAGTACGACGAGAACGATCTGCGCCGTGTCGATGCCGACCGCGTCGTCATGTCGATTGGCCAGTCCATTGTGTGGGGCGACCTGCTGGCTGGCTCCAAGGTGGAGCTTGGCCGCGGCCAAGGTGCCCTTGCCGATCCCCAGACCTATCAGACCGCCGAGCCCGACATCTTTGTAGGCGGCGACGTCTACACCGGTCCGAGCTTTGCCATCGACGCCATCGCCGCCGGTCACGAGGCCGCCGTGTCCATCCATCGCTTTGTGCAGCCGGGCTCCACGCTCACCATCGGCCGCAACCAGCGCCACTACACCGCGCTCGACCGCGATGATGTCGTGATTGAGAGCTATGACAACGCGAGCCGCGAGGTGGCGCATGTCGACCGCGAGCGCGAGAAGGTCGCGCCGTTTAGCGAGTACGTCGAGACCTTTACCGAAGAGCAGGTGCGCGCCGAGACCGCCCGTTGCCTGGGTTGCGGTGCCTCGATCGTCGACCCCAACAAGTGCATTGGCTGCGGCCTGTGCACCACCAAGTGCGCATTTGACGCCATCCATCTGGATCGCGATCGCCCCGAGTGCTCCACGATGGTCAAATACGAGCAGAAGCTCCCCAGCCTCGGCAAGTACGCTTTGAAACGCGCAATCAAAATCAAGTTCGGTCGTAAATAGGTAACCACGGCGGGTAGGGGGACGG
>CABSBK010000063.1 GCA_902475865.1 uncultured Collinsella sp. | reverse complement strand
GAATCTTAAGCAGCGCCTGCTGAACGCCCTCGCCCGAAACATCGCGGGTAATGGAGAGGTTCTCGGCCTTGCGGGCGATCTTGTCAATCTCGTCCACGTAGATAATGCCAACCTGCGCGCGCTCAATATCGCCATCGGCAGCGTTGATGAGCTTGAGCAGGATGTTCTCCACATCCTCGCCCACGTAGCCGGCCTCGGTAAGCGCGGTGGCATCGGCAATGGCAAACGGCACCTCGAGGATACGCGCGAGCGTCTGGGCGAGCAGGGTCTTACCGGTACCGGTGGGACCGAGCAGCAAAATGTTGGACTTGGCGCGCTCCACCTCGTCCATATCATCGTCGAGCTGCGAGTCCAGGCCGTCGTCAAAGGCCGAAAGCGCAGCGCCACCCTCGATCACGCGGCGGTAATGGTTGTACACGGCAACCGACATGGCGCGTTTGGCGTCCTCCTGGCCCATGACATAGGCCGAAAGCTCGTCATAGATCTCGTGCGGCGTCGGCACATGCGTAATGACCTGGCGCGCGTCGTCCTCGAGCTCAAAGCCCTCGGCCTCGGGATCCATGGCAGGCTGAGACGAAGCCTGGCCGTGATCGTTGAGGAAGCCCGGTAGCTTGCCGTTGCGAGCAGCGTCCATAAAGTCCGAAGCCAGCGACTCCTCCAGGATCTCGGAGCAGGCGGCGACGCACTCGTCGCAGATAAAGATATTGGTCGGACCCTTTACAAGGCGGCGAACCTGACCCTGCTCTTTTCCGCAGAAGGAGCAGCGGATAGGGTTGCCGTTCTCGTCGAAGTTGTCCTGCATGTTACCGGCCATCCTAGGCGTCCTTCGCGGCGAGGTCGCGCGAGGTGACGATACGGTCGATCAGGCCGTAGTCGAGGGCCTCGGCAGCGGTCAGGTAGTTGTCGCGCTCGGTGTCGGCCTGGACCTTCTCGATGGGCTGGCCCGAGGCGTCGGACAGGATCTGGTTGAGCTCGCGGCGAGTCTTCTTGATCTCCTCGGCCACGATCTCGATCTCGGTCTGCTGGCCCTGGGCACCGCCGCTGGGCTGGTGAATCATGACCTTAGAGTGCGGCAGGCAGAAGCGCTTGCCCTTGGCGCCAGCCGAAAGCAGCACGGCGGCCATAGACGCGGCCATACCAACGCAAATGGTGGAGACCTGCGGCTTAATGAAGTTCATGGTGTCAAGAATCGCCAGGCCGGAGTAGACCTCGCCACCGGGCGAATTGATGTAGAGCGAGATATCCTTCTCGGCATCCTGGCTCTCAAGATGCAGCAGCTGGGCAACGACCAGGTTGGCGCTGACGGAGTTGATCTCCTCGCCCAAGAAGATGATGCGGTCGTTGAGCAGGCGCGAATAGATATCGTAGCTGCGCTCGCCGCGCGGCGTCTGCTCGATAACGTATGGCACGAGGGCGGAATCGAACTTAGCGATCATACGCATCTCCATTTCTCTCTTGCGGACCAAATTGGTTCTAGATAAACGTACGGTGCCCGCATGCTATGCATTGGCTGGCACCGTACGAAGCAACCGGATAACCGGTGTATAACTTTACCCCATCACGGGCGCATGCATGCGCTCGCGGGCAAGGTGGCGAGAATTACTCGGCGTCCTTGGCGGTCTCGTCGACCTCGGTCACCTTGGCGTTCTCGACCAGGTGGTCGACGGCCTTGGAGCGACGGATGGACTCGCGGACGGCAGGCATGCGACCATCGGCGATGAACTCGGCCTTGGAAGCCTCGACGTCCTTGACGCCGGCCTTCTCGAACTCGGCGTTGATGTCGTCCTCGGTGACCTCGATCTTGAGCTCGCGGGCGAGGGCGTCGAGAGCCAGGGACTCACGGGCAACGTCGTTGGCCTGCTTGTGCAGGTCGCCGATGAACTGCTCCATGGTCAGGCCGGAAGCGGGCAGCCAGGTGTCCAGCGTCATGCCGCGGGCAGCGAGGTTGGACAGGAAGTTCTGGCCAAGCTCCTCAAAGACGGACTGCTCGTAGTCGGCGTCCATCTCGTCGAGCTGCAGGCGCTCGGC
Organism: uncultured Collinsella sp.; assembly: GCA_902475865.1. GTDB lineage: Bacteria > Actinomycetota > Coriobacteriia > Coriobacteriales > Coriobacteriaceae > Collinsella. The sequence goes on along the minus strand of CABSBK010000063.1, from coordinate 4,526 downwards.
GAGAGCGGAGACGCAACGGTTCTCCTTCTCGGCCGGGAGGCGGGAAGCCTTGTCCTGCTCGATCTCGATCTTGATGGCGTCGCGCATGGCGTCGATGCTGTCGAAGCCAAAGTCGGACTTGACGAGCTCGTCGGTGAGCTCGGGGGTGTTGCGGACCTTGATGCCCTTGACGGTGACCTCGACGGTGTGGGTCTCGGCCTCCTCGCCCTCCTCGACCTCGTCGGTCCAGGTGACGGTCTTGACGTCGTCAACGTTAGAGCCGATAAGGGCCTCGTTGAACTCCTTGGGGTTGCTGTCGCTACCGGCGATGAGCATGCGGCCCTCGGCGGCAAAGTTGTCGGCGTTCTCGACGGCCTTGAGGTCGACGGTAACATAGTCGTCAGCCTCGACGGCGCGACCCTCGACGTCCTCGAAGGTGGCACGGTAGTTGAGGAGCATCTCAACCTGGTTGTTGATCTCGGACTCGGTGACCTCCGCAGGGGGCATCTCGATCTCGACGGCGTCGAAGGAGGAGAGCTCAGCGGCGGGACGCAGGGAGAACTCGACGGTGTAGGTGTAATCCTCGTGATCCTTGGCGAGGTCGAGCTCCTTGTAGTCACCATTCTTGGTGGGGACGATGTCCAGCTCGTTGAGGACGGCGGGCTCGTTGGCGGCGATCAGGTCGTTGGTGGCCTGAGCGAGGGTAGCCTCGGCGCCAAGAGCGGAATCGATGACCGGACGGGGGGCCTTACCGGCGCGGAAGCCCGGGAAGCGGTACTTCTTGGCGGTGTCCTTGTAGGCCTTCTTGATCGCGGCGTCGACGTCGGCGGCCGGGATGGTGACCGTAGCGGTGAGCTTGGCGTCCTTGACGTCAGAAGCGGTGATGTTCAACACGTTCCTCCTCATACTGCCCAGCTTATCTGAGGTGCTGGTACCTTTATGCAACAAGCGTCGCGAGGGCATAAGCCGACGCGGGTGCGTTGGTGCGGGCGAAAGGACTCGAACCTTCACGGGAATCCCACCAGAACCTAAATCTGGCGCGTCTACCAATTCCGCCACGCCCGCATGAGCGCACAGATTAGGAATGATAGCAGATACGAGCGACAAGCGCACGCACACCTTTTACAGGCTCACGACCTCACCACGAGTGCAAAAGGCGGGGTGAGTTGCCCCGCCCCGCCAATTACGACGTGTTCGCCGACCCGCTACTCCCCCAGCAGGGCCTTCTCGGGCGTGATGGGCAGCGAGCGCACCTGATGTCCGGTGGCGTGTGCCACGGCCGAGGCCACGGCGGCGAGCGGCGTGTTGATGACGACCTCGCCGATCGACTTGGCGCCAAACGGGCCCGTCGGCTCGTAGCTCGGCTCAAAGGCCACGCGAATGCTGCCGATATCCAGGCGCGTGGGCAGCTTGTAGCTCATAAAGTTGCCGGTGCGCAGACGGCCGCGGTCATCGTGCTCGACAATCTCGTAAAGCGCGTGACCGATACCTTGGGCAATGCCGCCCTCGGCCTGGACGCGCGCGAGTGCCTCGTTGATCACGGTGCCGCAGTCCACGGCCGCCGCGTAGTCCACCACAGTCACCTTGCCGGTAGCCTTGTCGACCTCGACCTCGGCAATGCCGGCCATAAACGGCGGGGGCGAAACGGGCAGGCAGGCAGAGGCATGCGAGGTGAGCGCGTCGCCGCCCGCGATGTTCTTGACGCATAGGTTGGCAAAGTCGCGCAGCGTGAGGTAGCGGTTCTGTTCGCGCGCGGCACGCTCGTCGGACAGACGCACATACTGGCCATCGAAGACCACCTCGGCGGCGTCAACGTCCCACATCTGGGCGGCCTTGGCGCAGATCTTCTCACGCAGCTCGGTCGCGGCGTTCTTGGCGGCAAGTCCCGTCACGTACGTACCCGAGCTCGCGTACGAGCCGGCGTCGAACGGCGACACATCGGTGTCCACGCCGCGCACCACGATCAGCGAGCTCTCCACACCCAGTTCCTCGGCGGCAATCTGCGCCAGGATCGTGTCGACGCCCATGCCGTTATCGGTGGCGCCGGTGCCGATGGTAATGAAGCCGTCCTCTTCCAGGCGCATGTCGATGCCGGCGATGTCCACGTTGGAGATGCCCGAGCCCTGCATGGTGAGCGCGCAGCCCAGGGCTCGCACACGGTCGCCCAGGTCCACGGCCAGCGGCTTGTCGCGCCAGCCGATCATGTCCATCGCGCGCAGCAGGCAGCGGTCGAGCGCGCAGGCGTTGAGCTTCTCGTTGTAGTACTGCGGCATGACCTCGCCCTCGCGCACGATGTTCTTAAGGCGCAGGTCGGCGGGATCCATGTGCAGCATGTCGGCGAGCTCGTTGACGGCGCTCTCCACGGCAAACTGGCCCTGGGTGGCACCGTAGCCACGATACGCGCCACCACGGTTGGTATTGGTGTAGACGGCGTCCCAGCTAAAGCGGCTCGCCTTCACGTGGTTGTAGATGGGCAGGCTCTTGTGGCCCGAGAGGCCGATCGTCGTGGTAGCGTGCTCGCCGTACGCGCCGGCGTTGGACAGCGTGTGCAGATCGATGGCCGTGATGGTGCCGTCGTTCATGGCGCCCAGCTTGACGGTCATCTGCATCTGGTGGCGCGAGTTGCCCGCAGTGATGGTCTCCTCGCGGGTGTAGCAGCAATAGCTCGAACGGCCGGTCTGCTGAGTGACGAACGCCACGAAGATCTCGCAGCAGCCCGTCTGCTTGGAGCCAAAGCCGCCACCGATGCGCGGCTTAATGACCTGCACCTGTGACTGCGGAATGTCGAGCGACTGCGCGACCATGCGGCGCACGTGGAAGGGCACCTGCGTCGAGGTGGTCACCGAGATGCGGCCGAACGCATCGGTCGTCGCGAAGGCGCGGAAGGTCTCCATGGGCGCGGTCTGCGTGGCCTGGCTGGTGTAGGTGCGGGTGAAGACGATGTCACTCTGGGCGAAGACCTCTTCGAGGTCGCCAAAATCGCTGGTACCGCTGCACACCAGGTTGCGAGCAACGTCGCCGCCCTGCGGGAACATAAAGGTCACGTCGCCCTCGGGGTGGACCACGATGTCGTTATCGAGCGCCTGGGTAAAGTCGAGCAGGGGCTCGAGCACCTCATAGTCGACCTTGATGAGCTTGAGTGCCTTGTCGGCGGCCTCCTCGGTCTCGGCGGCGACAATCGCCACCTCCTCGTTTTGGTAGCGAACCAGGTTCTCGAGAATCAGGCGGTCGTAGGGACTCGGCTGCGGATAGCTCTGACCGGCGATGGTAAAGCGGCGCTGGGGCACGTCCTCGTAGGTGTAGACGCCCACGACGCCCGGCACCTTCAGGGCACGCGACGTATCGATGGAGCGGATCTTGGCGCGGGCATACGGGCTGCGCTTGAGCTTGACGATCAGAGCACCGGCAGGCACCAGGTCGCCCGTGTAGACGGGACGTCCCTCGAGCAGGGCCTTCGAGTCCTTCTTGGGCTGCTTGTGGGTGATTTGCTTGTAGGAGACACCGTCGCAGCTGGTGTCGTTGACCGGCAGCTCGGGCATTTCAAAGCCCACCTGCACGCCGGACTCGTTGAGGAAGCGCACGATGGCGCGCAGCTGGCTCTCGTAGCCGCTGCAACGGCAGAGGTTGCCGGCGAGCTGGCGCGAGAGCTCCTCGCGCGTGGCGACGAGGCTCGGGTCCTCCTTGGCGGCGCGGGCAAGCGCCAGCACGTTCATGATGAGGCCGGGGGCGCAAAAACCGCACTGCTCGGCGCCTTCGGCAGCCATAGCGCGGGCGAGTGCCTCGGACTCGGCCTTGAGGCCCTCGAGCGTGGTGATGGAGTGGCCCTCGACGCGCGCCGCGGGAACCGAGCAGCTCAGCACCGGGTCGCCATCGAGCCACACCGTGCACAGACCGCAGTTGGCGGTCTCGCAGGCACAGCGCACCGACGCGCATCCCTGTTCGCGCAAAAGCGAAAAGAGCATGGTATCGGGAGCAATCTGAACCTTGACCTTGCGGCCGTTGAGCGTAAAGGAAAGATCGATGAGTTTGGCAGCCATTAGCGCACCTCGCTAGAATCGACGCCGGGCACGCGGCGGCAGGAATACTCGTCCGTGGCAAACTTAGGCACTTGCACGCCCTCGAGCTCGCGGGCAAGCGCAGCCGAAAGCTCGATGCCGGCGGCGCGGCGCACGGCCTGCACGGCAAGTGGCGCCGAGATGCGACGGCGGTACTCGGCCGAGCCCCACAGATTGGTGCCGTAGCTCAGCGCGCGTACGGACGCTGTCAGGGCACGTAGCTCGTCCTCGGAAGGCTGCTCGTTCACCAGGCCGCATGCCTCGCCCTGCAGCAGGGTCGCGCGCAGCGGACGGGCACCCACGGTGACGTGCCAGGAGCCGTCCCACCAGGCGGCGGTGACATTCAGCGAGGGGAAATCGGTCGCAGCCTTGCGCACGGCCTCGTAGCTCGCACGGTAATCGTGCTTGACGACCACGACGTGCTCGATCACGTCACGTACATCGCCAAGAAGTATTTCTCTAACGTGAAGATTGAGGTGATGCCGCTCTCTA
>CABSBK010000062.1 GCA_902475865.1 uncultured Collinsella sp. | reverse complement strand
ACCCGTGCTTTTAGCAAGCGGGAGACCATATCCGTTTTCAATGTCCATGCCATTAAGATTTCATGCAAAGAGGAGCGTGAACTATGGAATCGATCGTTAAGTTCTTGGAGAAAGGTCAGCCGTACTTCGACAAGGTCTCTAAGAACATCTACCTTCAGGCCATTAAAGACGGCTTTTTGGCAGCAATGCCCATCATCCTGTCTTCTTCTGTCTTCCTGCTTATTTCAACCCTGCCGGGCGTTGTCGCCACGGTCGGCGGCTTTACGCTGCCCGACTGGTGGAACGTCGACGTCGTGAACTTCTGCAACAAGGTTTACAACTTCACGATGGGCGTCGTGGGCATCATGGTCGCCGGCACCACCGCAAGCGCGCTGACCGGCTCCAAGAACCGCCGCATGCCTGCCGGCAAGGCCATCAACGCCACGAGCACCATGGTCGCCGCCATGTGCGCTATGCTCATCTTGGCCGTTACCCAGACGAGTGCCAAGATCGACGGCGCCGATGTCTCGGTGTTCTTTACCGACAACATGGGCACCAAGGGCCTGCTGAGCTCCTTTGTCGCCGCATTTGCCACGGTCAACATCTATGCCTTCTGCATTAAGCGAGACATCACCATCAAGCTGCCCAAAGAAGTCCCCGGCGCCATCGCCCAGAACTTCCGCGACATCTTCGCCTTCAGCTTCTCCATCCTGTTTGTCGCCGTCATCGACGTTATCTGCCGCACCTGCTTGGCCGTCCCGTTTGCCAACGTCATCTCCACGCTGGTGAGCCCGCTGTTCGCCGCTGCCGATTCCTACGCCGGCCTCGCCCTCATCTGGTTCATGATCCCGCTGTTCTGGTTCATGGGCATCCACGGCCCCTCGGTCGTTAAGCCTGCCCTCAACGCCGCGCTGTTTGGCAACATCACTACCAACCTCGCCACGCTGCAGGCCGGCGGTCACCCCGCCCTCGCCCTGACCGAGAACTTCGGTAACTACATCGGCGAACTCGGCGGCACCGGCGCCACGTTCATTGTCCCGATCATCTTCCTGCTCTTTATGCGCTCCAAGCAGCTCAAGGCCGTCGGCAAAGCCTCTGTCGTACCCGTGATGTTCGCCGTCAACGAGCCGCTGCTGTTCGCCGCGCCCATCATCCTCAACCCGTACTTCCTGATCCCGTTCCTGTTTGCCCCCGTGGCCAACGTCCTCATTGGTAAGTTCTTCATCGACTTTTTGGGCATGAACGGCTTTATCTATGCCATGCCGTGGGCACTCCCCGGACCGATCGGCACCTTCATCGACACCAACTTCCAGCCGATCTCTCTGGTCCTGGTTGTCGTCCTGCTGGTCGTTGACTTCTTGATCTACTACCCGTTCTGCAAGGCCTACGACAACGTCCTGTGCAAGCAGGAGGCCGAGACCCTGGCCGAAGAAGAGGCCGAGGAGACCAAGGCCGTCAAGACCGCTGCCGCCCCCGCCGTTGAGGCTCCCGTTGTCGAGACCGCTTCTGCCACTGAGGCCTCCGCAGCTCCGTCCGCCCTTAAGGGCAAGGACCTGAGGGTTCTGGTTCTGTGCGCTGGCGCCGGCACCTCTGCACTGCTCGCCAACGCGCTTAAGGAAGGCGCCGACGAGCTGGGCATCGACATTACCGCCAACGCCGGTGCCTACGGCAGCCACTACGCCATCATGGACCAGTACAACGTCATCGTCCTGGCTCCGCAGGTTCGCACCTATTACAACGAGATGAAGGCCGACACCGACCGCCTGGGCATCACGCTGCTGTCGCCCAAGGGCAAACAGTACATCGACCTCACTAAGGATCCCAAGGGTGCCGTCGCCTGGATCGAGGAAAACCTCGAGGCATAAGACGCTGACACCACCTGCCGCTCGCAGACAATAAATGGCCCGTGCATCGATGTGTGATGCGCGGGCCATTTTGTTTAGACCGCACCCGTCCTCCTGTTCACCTCGATCCGTAACATCTAGCCGAGTTTTTTGGTCCTAGCTGTTACAGATCGAGGTGAACGCACAGGCCAAGCCGAAAATCTCAATCTGTAACATGTAGACCGCTTTTGACCGCTTAGATGTTACAGATCGAGACAAACGGAATAAGCCGAGCCGAAAGATCTCAATCTGTAACATCTAGCAGGGATTTTCGGTCCTAACTGTTACAGATTGAGATGAACAGGCTGAGCACGTCTACGCCCGCAGGTCTCGTACGCTGGAACGCTCGACCAACACGCCCGAGACGAGCGTGCGGCTTCTGGAGCTCGGGGCTTCCAAACCTGCGACGACTTCGTTAAGCGCACGGACGCCCAGCTCGCGGTGGCGAAACTTCACTGACGTCAGAATCGAGTTGGGAATCGTCTTGTAGAGCTCATCGTCGAAGCCGATCACGGACACGTCGTCGGGCACACTGAGCCCCTTGTCACGTAGAGCCATCATCACGCCGTTTGCCATGCAGTCGTTAGCAGCGAGGACCGCCGTGCAATCGGGCTTATCGGCAAGCGCAAGGCCCGCGGCATAGCCACTATCCGCATTCCAATCGCCTTGCAGAGGCTCGGGCGGCTCAATGCCACGCGTCTCGAGTGCCGCACGCCAACCTTTCATACGGCACTGGCTCGACAGCGACTCTTTCTTACCAGAGACGAAGTACACGTTCTTGTGTCCGCGATTCAAGAAATACTCGCACGCCATGCGCGCACCACCCTCTTGGTCGTCACTGACGGTAGAGCAGGTAGGATGTTCCATCGACGTGATAATCACCGTCTTGAGGTCTTTCGGCGCCTCAAAGGTATCAAAGTCATCGACCATCTGGCGCAGGTTGAAAATCATGCCGTCGACGGGAAGCTGCGACATCCTACGTGCCGCTTCGGCAAGGGTCATCTTCTCCCCCGCCCGCTTTTTAATCATCGTGAGCGCAAAGCCTCGCTCTGCGGCGGCATCGGCGATACCGTCAATCATGTCCACGTTGCCGCCCGACAAGTGGAACAGCACCACGCCGATGCACCCGTAACGGCCCAACTTGAGTGAACGCGCGGCAAAGTTCGCCCGGAACCCAAGCGCTTCCATGGCAGCATGGACCCTATCGCGCGTCGACTCTCGCACGCTATCGGGCTCATTAATCACACGAGACACCGTCTTGAGGGAAACACCCGCGGCAACCGCCACATCGTTCATTGAGACGCTTTTCTTGTCCATCGTTGTCACTGCTTCTCCAGTCGGTTCCCTATCGATCGTTCTTTGCGTTCTAGCATACACTACCTGCTCGGTTTTCAAATTTGCCGTTTACCGGACAATACCGACCGTTCACCCGTAAATCCTTGTTGCTCTTCCAAAAATGTCTTACGTTGTCATTAACGAAATGACAACGTTGTCATTTCGCAATGCCTTCCTTAAGCGGGAAGGTTTCCGGGCAGTCCTGACCATCCATCGACGACCAGTTCCATCCACATGCATCGCGCATCAAGTAGCAAAGGAGCTCTATGGACGCCATCGTAAAGATGCTCGAAAAGCATCAACCGTTCTTTGAGAAGATCTCGAGGAACATCTACCTCCAGGCCATTAAGGACGGATTCCTTGGGTGCATGCCCATCGTCCTCACCTCTTCGATCTTCCTACTGATCGCCACCCTTCCTGGCGTAGTTGGCATCACGCTGCCCCAGCCGCTCATCGACTGGTGCAACAAGCTGTACAACTTCACCATGGGCGTCATGGGCATCATGGTTGCCGGCACCACCGCCAAGAACTTTACGGCTTCCATGAACCGTCGCATGCCCGCCGGCAAAGTGCTCAACGACGGTTCCACCATGGTGGCCGCCCAGTGCAGCATGCTGCTGCTCGCAGTCACGCAGTTCACCACCAAGTTCAACGGCTCCGAGCTTTCGGTCTTCGATTGCACCAGCATGGGTACGCGCGGTCTGTTCTCGGCCTATATCGCCGCGTTCATCACCGTGTGGGTCTACAAATTCTGCGTCTCGCGCGATCTGACCATTAAGCTGCCCAAGGAGGTCCCGGGCGCCATCGCTCAGAACTTCCGCGACATTATCCCCTTTGGCGGCGCCGTCATCATCTGCGGCATCATCGATGTCGTCGTGCGTAACCTCATGGGCGTTCCATTCTCTGAGCTGCTTATTAAACTGCTTTCCCCGCTCTTTACCGCTGCAGAAACCTATCCTGGCCTTATCCTTATCCAGGCAGCCACCGCGTTCTTCTGGTTCATCGGCGTCCACGGCCCCTCGATCGTCCAGCCGGGCATCGACCCCATCCGTCTTGCCAACCAGGCCGAGAACCTGCAGGTTCTGCTGACAGGCGGCCACCCCGCCCACTCCCTCACCTTTAACATGTCGCTCGTGGGTGAGTTCGGCGGCACCGGCGCCACGTTCATCGTGCCGCTTCTGCTGATTCTCTTTATGAAGTCCAAGCAGCTCAAAGCCGTCGGTAAGGCCTCGATTGTTCCTGTTGCCTTCGCCGTCAACGAACCGCTGCTCTTTGGCGCGCCGATGATCCTTAACCCCTACATGCTCATCCCCTTTGTTGCCGCCGGCTGCGTCAACGTGAGTGTTGCCAAGTTCTTTATCGATAACGTGGGCATGAACGGTTTCTCCTTCGTGGTGCCTTGGGCTACCCCTGCCCCCATCGGCATTTTCATCACCACGAACTTCCAGCTTATCGCCCTGGTATTTGTCGCGATCATCATCTTGCTGGACGCCATCATCTACCTGCCGTTCTTGAAGGCATACGATAAGCTGCTCTGCGACCAGGAGGCCGAGCGCGCCGCCGAGCTGGGTCTCGAGTCCGATGGTGCTGCCACCATCGTCGCCAGCACCCCTGCGCCCGCTGTCGAGCAGGCCACCGCTGCCGTCGAGCCGACCGCCGCTGCCGCCGACAGCAAGCCTGTCGCCGATCAGCCCGAGTCCGCCTCCGATGCATCCGCTAAGAAGGACGTCGATGGCCTGAAGGTCCTCGTCCTGTGCGCCGGCGCCGGCACCTCTGCCATGCTCGCCAATGCCATCAAGGAAGGTGCCGCGCAGACCGGAGAGAACATCGCTTCCTCCGCAGGCGCCTATGGCCAGCACACTGCCATCATGGATCAGTACGACGTCATCGTGCTCGCCCCGCAGGTTCGTAGCTACTACAACGACATGAAGGCCGACACCGATCGCCTGGGCATTAAGCTGCTCGCCCCGCGCGGTAAGGAATATATCGACCTTACCCGCGACCCCGCCGGCGCCATCAAGTGGCTCCGCGAGAACCTCGACTAGTTCCTCCCTCTGTTGGTGCCCGGATCCCCAGTTCGGGCACCTCCCCCTATTCGTATCCCACAGAAAGGATGACTCATGACCAACCCCATGCAGTTCCCCGACGGCTTTGTGTTTGGCGGCGCCACCGCTGCTTACCAGGTTGAGGGCGAGACCCGTACGCACGGCAAGGGCAAAGTGCCCTGGGACGATTTCCTGGCAGCCCAGGGTCGCTTCTCCCCCGATCCCGCAAGCGATTTCTACAACAAGTACCCGGTCGATATCGACCTGTGCCAGCGCTTCGGCATCAACGGTATCCGCGTCTCCATCGCTTGGAGCCGTATCTTCCCCAACGGCACTGGCGAGATCAACCCCGAGGGTGTCGCCTTCTATCACGAGCTTTTCGCCACCTGCAATAAAGCCGGCGTTATCCCCTATGTCACGCTCGATCACTTCGATACGCCCGAGGCCTTCTACCAGAATGGCGGTGAGGGCTTCCTGACGCGCACGACGATCGACGCCTTTGTCGAGTACGCCAAGTTCTGCTTTGCCGAGTTCACCGAGGTCAAGCACTGGTTTACCTTTAACGAGATTCCCGCAACCGCCGAGGGCAGCTTTATCGTCGGCAACTGGCCGCACGGCGAGAAGTATCGCCTGGACAAGGCCTTCCAGCTCATGCACAACATGATGGTGGCCCACGCCAAGGCTGTCGTTGCCTTCCATGAGGGCGGCTTTGAGGGCGAGATCGGCATTGTCCAGAACCTGGAGCCCAAGTATCCCCTCGATCCCAACAACGCCGCCGACTGCGAGGCAGCTCGCATGGCCGACGTCATCAACAACCGCTGGGTACTCGACGCCACCTTCCGCGGCCACTATGCAGCCGACACCATGGAGGCTGCGACCAAGCTGGCCCATATCGCCGGCGGCGAGCTCGACGTCCGCGACGAGGACATCGCCGCGCTGACCGCCGCGCTCCCCTACAACGATTGCCTGGGCGTCAACACCTACAAGTGCCAGTTCCTGCGTGCCGCCGAAGGCGAAAACGACATCAACCACAATGGCACCGGCGACAAGGGCTCCTCGCGCTGGTTCCTCAAGGGCGTGGGCGAGTCATGCGTGCGCGAAGGCATACCCACCACCGATTGGGACTGGATTATCTATCCCGAGGGCCTCTACGACCTGCTGCTCCGCATTAAGAACGATTACCCCAACTACAAGAAAATCTACATCACCGAGAACGGCATGGGCTATAAGGACGACTTTGAGGACGGCTTTATCGACGACGCCCCTCGCATCGACTACATGCGTCAGCATCTCGCATGGATCCTCAAGGCAATCGACGGCGGCGTAAACGTCGACGGTTACTTTGTGTGGTCGCTGCAGGACCAGTTCTCCTGGACCAACGGCTATAACAAGCGCTACGGCCTGTTCTACATCGACTTCGAGACCCAGAAGCGCTATCCCAAGGCGAGTGCGTACTGGTACAAGAACGTCGCGG
>CABSBK010000061.1 GCA_902475865.1 uncultured Collinsella sp. | reverse complement strand
CAGCGTCCGGGCGAACTCGTCCAGATCGCTCGGATTCACGCGGTCATCAAACGAGATGCGCAGCGACCCCAATGCCTGCTCGCGACCAATGCCCATGGCGCTGAGCACGTGGCTCGGGTCCATGCTGCCGCTCGAGCAAGCCGATCCAGCCGAAACCTCAAAACCGGCGGCATCGAGCTTGATGATGAGCTCTTCGGAGTCCATGCCGTCGACGTAGATTGAAACCATACCCGGCAGACGGTCTGCCTGCGCGTAGTCGCCCATCGTAGCGTGAATGTGCGGATGGGCCGTAAGCGTGGCGTAGAGCTTATCGGACAGGGCCTGTAGCGTCGCGCGCTCCCGGGCCACGTGGGGCGCCAGCGTGCGGGCGGCAGCGGCAAAAGCCAGCTGCGTGCGCAGATCCTGTGTACCGGCACGACGGCCGGCTTCCTGTCCACCGCCAAAGATGCGCGGACGCAGCGGCGTGCGGTTCTTAAGGTAGAGCGCGCCGGATGCCACGGGGCCACCGATCTTGTGCGCGGCAACGGTCATGGCATCGACACCCAGTTCGGTGACATCGAGCGGAATGTGCAAATAGCCCTGGATGGCATCGGTGTGAAACAAGGCGCCGGCAGCATGTGCGGCGGCGGCCAGCTCGCGGATGGGCTGTACCACGCCGGTTTCGTTGTTGGCGACCATAATGCTCACGAGCGCCACGTCGTCGCCGAGCAGCTCGACAAGCGCGGCAGGCTCAATGTAGCCTGCACGGCAGGGCTGCACCAGGTCGACGGTAAAGCCGGCGGCGCGCAGCAGCGGTAGGTTGTCCAGAATTGAATCGTGCTCGATGGCCGAAACGATGACACGATCGCGCTTTCGATCGCGCTGACGAGCGCCCTCGGCAAGACCGAGCAGCGCCAGCTGGTTGGCCTCGGTGCCGCCGTTGGTAAGGATGATCTCGGACGGGCGAACGCGCGCGCCAAAGCTGCGAGCAATCTCGCGACGTGCCACCTCCAGGCGCGCGGCGGCCTTGCGGCCGAGCGAATGCAGCGAGTTGGGGTTGACGCCGGCAAGCTCGCTGTCGTCATATTCGCGCTGCGCAAGGAGCGCCTCGGCGCGCATGGGCGTCGAGGCGGCATAGTCAAGATTCACGGGTATGCGGTTTTGACCTGCGGTCATAAGGGTTTATGCCTCCTGTGCAGCCTCGTTGCCCAGCTTCTGCAGCAGCGCAACCTCGGCGGCGGGATCTTCGGACTTAAATACCGCGGAGCCGGCCACGAGCACGTTGGCGCCAGCCTTAACGACCTCGGCGATGTTCTTGGAAGAAATGCCGCCGTCGACCTCGATGAGGGGCGAAACGCCGTGACGCTCGCACATGGCCGTAAGCTCGTGCAGCTTTGCAATGGTGCCCGGGATAAAGCTCTGGCCGCCAAATCCAGGGTTCACGCTCATCAGCAGTACCATATCGACGACGTCGATGATGCTCTCGAGTACGCACACAGGGGTGGCGGGGTTGAGCACCACGCCGGCCTTGACGCCGCGCTGCTGCAGATGGGTGAGCGTGCGGTGCAGGTGCGTGGAGGCCTCGTAATGCACGGTGATCATGTCGGCACCGGCGTCGGCGTACCAATCGACCGTCTCGTCGGGGTTCGACACCATCAGGTGCGCGTCAACCGGCACATCGGTGGAGCGCTTGACGGCCTTGAGGATATCGACGCCAAAGGTGAGATTGCCGGTAAAGTGACCGTCCATGATGTCGAAGTGCACGTAGTCGGCACCGGCGATCTTGTCGAGTTCGCCCTTGAGGTTGGCCATGTCGGCCGAAAGGACGGATGGAGCGATTTTGATGGAACCCATGGTAGTAGCCTTTCTGCGCTAGTCGGCGAGTCCGTAGAACTCTTGAGAGGGGACGCGGTCGGTAAGAATCTCGAGCGCCCTATCCAAAGTAACACCGTTGTAGAGCGTTTGCTCCACGGCAAAGGTGAGTGGAATGTCTACGCCCAGTGAACGGGCGAGCTCGCTGACGCTGCGGGCCGCGACGGCACCCTCGACCACCATATGCGTGCGCGCCTGGTACTCGTCGAGCGACACGCCATGCGCGAACTCGTAGCCAAAGGTGCGGTTGCGCGAATGCTCCGAGGTGCAAGTGGCGATAAGGTCGCCCATGCCGGCAAGCCCCATGCACGTTATGGCCTGGCCGCCGCGGGCGTGCACCAGGCGGCTGATCTCGGCCAGGCCGCGCGTCATGATGAGGGCGAGCGTGTTGTCGCCCGCACCCGAGCCGGCAGAAATGCCGCATACGATAGCGATGACGTTTTTCATGGCGCCGCATACCTCGACGCCGGTCATGTCCTGCGACAGGTAGATGCGGAAGGCCGTGGAAAGCAGCAGCTCCTTAAAGGTCTCCCCCACTTGCTGATCTTCACTGGCGATGACGGCGGCAGAGAGCCCGCCGCGGCAGATCTCCTCGGCATGGTTGGGGCCCGAAAGCGCCGCCACGCGCGCCTCGTTGCCGATCTCGCTGGCGATGACCTCGCTCATGAGCAGGCCGGACTCGGGCTCGATGCCCTTGGTGAGACACAGAACCGGCGTCTCGTCCGCGATGAACGGCGCCGCCTGGTGGCAGACGTCGCGCAGGTGCGTGGAGGGCACGGCAAAGATGATGGCCTCGGCGCCGTCGAGCGCCTGCGCCAGGTCCGTCGTGGCGACGACGTTTTTCGGTAGCACGTAGTCCACCAGATAGCGGGGGTTGCGATGCTCGCCGTTAATGCCGGCGGCCGTTTGCTCGCTATGGGCCCACATGGTCACGCGCTCGGCTCGCGCGGCGGCAAGGCCGGCGACGGCGGTTCCCCAGGAACCGGAGCCAATCAGCGCAACATTCATGACTCTCTCCTACTTATCGTCGGGCTCGGTGACGCGCTTGGTAAACGAGAGCTTGGACTCCTTACCGGCCATGAGCTTTTGGATATTCGAGCGATGGGCCCACACCACGGTGATGCCGATCAGCGCCATGCAAAACTTGAGGCCTAGGCTGCTGTACGGAAAGACCGCGCAGGCGGCGATGGGAAGACCGATGGCGGCGGCAAGTGAACCCACCGACACGTACTTGGTAATGGCGACGGCCACGATAAACATTCCAAGCAGCGAAAGTCCGATGGGCCAGTACCAGGCAAGAATCACGCCCAGGCCCACGGCGATACCCTTACCGCCGTGGAAGTTAAGGTAGGGAGAAAAGATGTGTCCCCACACGGCAGCCAGGCAAATGACGCCGAGCATCCAGTCGCCAGCGGCTCCGGGAGCCATGATGCTCACAGGGAAGCCATAGCCCACGCTCGCGATGAGCGGACGGGCGATAAGGACGCAGATGGCGCCCTTTAGGCAGTCGAGCAGCAGCGTGAGCGCGGCCACCTTGGGGCCGGCTACGCGCAGGGCGTTGGTGGTGCCGATGTTGCCGGAGCCCGCCTTGCGGATGTCCGTGTGGTTGAACACGCGACCCAGGATCAGGCCAAACGGAATCGCTCCGATAAAGAACGAGACCACGGCGCAGATGACAGTCAGAAGAATCGGATTATGCATCCTTTTGCTCCTTCTTCCTAAAGAAGAGTCGAATGGGCGTGCCGGAAAAATCGAAAGTCGAGCGCATGCGGTTCTCCACGTAGCGCTGGTAGGTGTCGTTGACCAGGTCGCTGTGGTTGACAAAGAACGTGAACGTCGGCGGGTTGATGCCCGTCTGAGTCACGTAGTGCATGCGCAGGCGGCGCTTGCCGTCCACCACGGTGTGGCCGAACTCGCGCAGGTCGGTGAGGAATGTGTTGAGGCGCGAGGTGCTGATCTTTTGCGAGCGCGTCTTCTCGGCGGCGTCGACCATTGCCCAGATCTTCTCGACGCTGCGGCCGGTCAGGGCCGAGATGCGCAGGTACTGGGCCCAGGGAGCCATGACGCCCAAACGGCGGTCGACGGTTTCCATGCAGGCCTCGCGCTTGCGGTCATCGTCGAGTAGGTCCCACTTGTTGAGCAACACGACGATGGCGCAGCCTCGCTCGATGGCCAAGCCCATGACCTTCTGATCCTGCTCGGTGACACCCACGGAGGCATCGACGACGAGCAGTGCCACGTCGGCGCGATCGATGGCGCGCAGGCCGCGGACCATGGAGTAGTACTCGATGTTCTCGTACACGGTGCTCTTCTTGTGAATGCCCGCGGTGTCGACCATGCGGTAGTGTTTGCCGTTGCGCTCGACGACGGTATCGATGGCGTCGCGCGTGGTGCCGGCGATGTTGGACACGATAGAGCGGTCGGCGCCCAGAATGCGGTTGAACAGCGAGGACTTGCCAGCGTTGGGGCGGCCGATGATGGCGACGTTCAGTGCATCGGGGAACTCGTCGGCGACCTCGTCCTCTTCCTCGGGGAGCAAGGCCACGATGTCGTCGAGCAGGTCGCCCGTGCCATGGCCGTGAAGGGCCGAGAGCGGCGTGGGCTCACCGATGCCGAGCGAATAGAACTCCCAGATGCTGTCGTTCTCGCGATCGGGGTTGTCGAGCTTGTTCACCAGCAGAAAGACCGGCTTGTCGCAGCGCTTGAGCATGCGGGAGACCGATTCGTCCTCCTCGGTGACGCCGGTGCGGCCGTCGACCACAAACAGGATGACGGCGGCTTCCTCGGCGGCGGCGAGTGCCTGGTCGCGGATGGACGTGGCAAAGACGTCGTCGCTCTTAAGCGGCTCGATACCGCCCGTGTCGACGATGGTGAACTCACGGCCATTCCAATCGGCCGTGTGATACGAGCGGTCGCGCGTAACGCCGCGGGACTCATGGACGATGGCGTCCGAGGTTTGGGCCAGGCGGTTAACGAGCGTGGACTTGCCCACGTTGGGGCGTCCGACGACGGCGACGATAGGTTTCATCTGCTCTCCTTTAATGGGTAGGGTCAGCGGAATTGGTAGAGTCAGCAGGCACAATGCCAAGGATGTGCTCCAGGGTATCGAGCAGCTCATGCGGCATGGTCGACACCACATGAACCTCGGCGCCGCGACTGGTAAGGCTTGCGAGTAAATCGTCACGATGATACTCGTCAAGCGTCATGCCGTCAGCGTTGAACATGAGCTTAGGCACAAAGAGCATAACCCCCGACAGGTCTTGCGGCAGCTGCTCAAGGATATCGCTCGCGACGATGAGGCCGGTCACGTCCACGTTGCCGCCAAAGTAGCGGTTCTTGATGGCCGTGACGGTGCCGGAAAGGCCCTGTGGAGACTCCACGAAGCGGGCGACGGTATCGCGTGCGCTGGCGCCCGAAAGACATAACAGGCGCTGGTCGCGGTCGGTCATAGCCTTGCGAACGCGGGCAAGGCGCTCGGCGTCGGCGGCAAGCACGTCGTCTGTCTCGTCCAGATACGAGCGGATCATGCCGATGCCGTCGTAGTACTGCGGGTAACCGTCGTAAAAGTCTGCCTCGGGCGGCTCGATGCCGGCGTCCAGATAGAACTCGTCGCTCATCTGGAACGTGTGGCGGCCAAAGCGCTCGTACGCGCGATCCTGGAAGGGTCGGATCATGGCAATGGTTTCGCGCGCGAGCTCGGGCTTGTCGCTGTAGGACCAGCTAAAGCGGTTCTGGTGCTTGGTAAAACCGAGCGGCACAATGCCCAGGCTGGTGATCTGCTCGTGCTCCTCACAAAAGCGTAGGGTCTTTTCCAGCTCCTCGCCGTCGTTCATGCCGGGGCACAAAACGATCTGCGCGTGAATCTCGATGCCGGCAGCCATGATGGCCTCGAGCACGTCCATGCCGCGCTGGGCGTTGCGGCCCATCATGCGGCGGCGAACATCGGGGCTCACGGCATGGACCGACACGTTCATGGGACTCATGTTGCGGTCGATGACGTTTTGCACGTCCTCGTCGGAGAGATTCGTAAGCGTGACAAAGTTACCTTGCAAAAAACTCAGGCGGTAGTCGTCATCGCGAATATAGAGCGTTGAGCGGCCGCCCTTGGGCAGCATCGTCATAAAGCAGAACACGCAGGCGTTGACGCAGGTTCGCATGCCGTCGAAGATGGGACCATCGAACTCTAGGCCCCAGTCCTCGCCGGGAAAGCGGTCAAGCTCGACGGGGGTGACGGTGCCGTCGCGTGGGTCGAAAACCTCCAACTCGACGGTGTCGTCGTCTGCTTCCCAGAGCCACACGATCATATCGGTTAGCTGCTCGCCGTTGACCTTGAGCACACGCATGCCCGGCTCGATACCCACATCCCATGCGGGCGATTCGGGACGCACGTTCTTTACGAGCGCGCCCTCACCCGGCTCGGGGTCGCGGCTGCGCCCGTAATCGGCCACCTCGGCGGCGTATGCGGGTACGGTCTGGTCCATGATTAGCGGCAAAGCTCCTTGATGCGCGCAACGGCGCGTTCGATGTGTTCTTGCGGGGTGGAGGCTCCGGCGGTGATGCCGATGTGGCGCGCACTGGCAAACCATGCGGCCTCGAGCTCGGAAGCTTCCTCGATGTGGTGCGTGTGCTCGCAGACGTCGGCGCAGATTTGCGCTAGGCGACGGGTGTTGCCCGAATTTTTGCCGCCCACGACGACCATGCAATCACAGCGGTTGGCAAGCGACGCGGCTGCCTGCTGCCGTTCGCTCGTGGCGGCGCAGATGGTGTTGATCACGCGCAGTTCCTGCACACGCGGGGTGATGGAGGCCACAACCTCGGCCAGATTCTGTGCGGTTTGGGTGGTCTGCACAACCAGGCCCACCTTGCCCTTGAGCGGCAGTGCGTCCGCATCGGCAGCGCAACTCACGACCTGTGC
>CABSBK010000060.1 GCA_902475865.1 uncultured Collinsella sp. | reverse complement strand
CTATTTTGACGAGGCAAAGCCACAAGCAGAAGGCTAGCCAATGCAATGCAAGTTCACCCTCCAGCAAATAGTGGACCCCCAACAAAGTCATTAGCCTGAACGAGCAGAGTTAAGCAGACATCAACGTGTCGTCTCCCGAGCTTGGCAGAGGGGCGGCGAAATATATTAAGTTTGTCGCGAGTTCCGCACGCAAAGGAAAGCACTTAATGTGCTTTCCGTCTTGCGCAGGACTGTAGAGCAGCAAACTTAATATATTTCGCCGCCCCTCTGCCAAGCCCAGGCGACTCCACGCACTTTACCTGCGTAAGCAATGTGAGTGAAATATGAATCTCGATGGATACGCCCGCAGCCGTGTATACTAAACAGCTGTGTGTAACCAGGGGAGTATTCTGGCTGGACAAAATGCCTGCTTAATAGGGTTGTCAGGTAGTCCGGACGCAATACAAGACTGGGGAGCACGTCGTGTAAGTAGTGGTCCTCTAGGGGCGTACGCTCGGTGGTGTACGCATTGTCCCAAGACCACGCGAGAGTTGGGATCATATCTTGATCAGCATGATTCTCGGCCGCAAGATTGGCATGACCCAGGTTTGGGACGAGGACGACAACGTCGTTCCCGTCACGGTCATCCAGGCTGGCCCCTGCGCTGTCTCGCAGGTTAAAACTCAGGCAACCGACGGCTATGACGCCGTCCAGATCGGTTTCGGCGACATCAAGGCCAAGAACGTGAACAAGCCCATGGCTGGTCACTTCGCCAAGGCCGGCGTCGAGCCTGTCCGCTTCCTTCGTGAGGTCCGCGTCGAGAACGGCGAGGAGCACAAGGTCGGCGAGGTCGTCACCGTCGCTGATTTCGCTGATGTCGAGAAGGTCGACGTCATCGGTACCTCCAAGGGTAAGGGCTTCCAGGGTCGCATCAAGCGCTGGGGTCAGCGCCGCGGTCCTATGACGCATGGTTCTCACTTCCAGCGTCACCCCGGTTCTATCGGTCAGTGCGCCTATCCTGCGCGCGTCCTCAAGGGCGTCAAGATGGCCGGTCACATGGGTAACGAGCGCGTTACCGTCAAGAACCTTTCCGTTGTCCGCATCGATGCCGAGCAGAACCTCATCTTGGTCAAGGGCGCTGTCCCGGGTGCCAAGAATGGTCTCGTCGCCATCCGTATGGCCTAAGGGCCCAGCCCATTTAGCCCAGCGTCATACCAAGGAGAACACTTAAATGGCAAAGTTTGAAGTAAAGAACAGCGAGGGCAAGAAGGTCGCCGAGGCCGAGCTCGCCGCTGAGGTGTACGGCATCGAGCCGAACATCCACGTTATGCACCACATCGTCAAGTGCCAGATGGCCTCTTGGCGTCAGGGCACCCAGTCCGCTAAGGGTCGCTCTGAGGTTTCCGGTGGCGGCAAGAAGCCTTGGCGTCAGAAGGGCACCGGCCGTGCCCGCCAGGGTTCCATCCGTGCTGCCCAGTGGCGTCACGGTGGCGTTGTCTTCGCCCCCAAGCCCCGTTCCTACGCTAAGCGTATGAACAACAAAGAGGTCAAGCTGGCTATGCGCTCCGCGCTGTCCGCCAAGCTGGCCGATGGCGAGCTCGTGCTCGTCGACGACTACGGCTTCGAGAAGCCTTCCACCAAGGCTGCCGTTGCCATGCTCAAGGCTCTCGGCCTTGAGGGCAAGCGTCTGACCATCATCGTTCGCGATGAGGACGTCAACGCCTACCTGTCGTTCCGCAACATTCCCAAGACGTTCATCATCACTGCCGACGAGGCCAACACCTACGATCTCGTCAACAACAACGCTGTGCTGATGCCCGCCGACATCGCCGCTCACTTCGGGGAGGTGCTTGCTTAAATGACCGCCCACGAGATCATCATCCGTCCGATCGTGTCCGAGCGTTCCTTCTCCGGCATGGAGCAGAACAAGTACACGTTCGAGGTCGCCAAGGATGCTAACAAGTATCAGATCAAGGACGCTGTCGAGGAGATCTTCGGCGTCAAGGTCGTTCGCGTGAACACCCTGACGGTCAAGCCCAAGACCAAGCGCGTGCGCTATGTCGCCGGCAAGACCCGTTCTTGGAAGAAGGCCATCGTCACGCTGGCCGAGGGCGACACCATCGAGGTCTTTGGCAACCAGGCCTAAGACTCGCTGCTGTTGAGTGAGCTCATGCCTCCCAAATAGGGGAGGCGAGAGCTCAAGGTTTTGGGCGTATAAAATGGACACGCCCGGAACCGTGTATACGTCCGGTGTCATCGCACCCGAGGCAGAACCTCGAATCCCTGTCTGCGATGGCTAACGGATTCCTAGAAGGGAAAGTTTCAATGGCAGTCAAGCACCTCAAGCCCACGAGCGCTGGTAGGCGTTTCCAGACCGTCTCCGACTTCGCTGAGATCACCTGCACCAAGCCCGAGAAGTCTCTTCTCGAGCCCCTGCCCAAGAAGGCCGGTCGTAACAACAACGGCCGCATCACCACCCGCCACCAGGGCGGCGGCGTGAAGCGTCGTTACCGCGTGATCGACTTCAAGCGCAACAAGGACGGCGTGCCCGCCAAGGTTGCCACGATCGAGTACGATCCGAACCGTTCCGCTCGCATCGCTCTGCTGCACTACGCTGACGGTGAGAAGCGCTACATCCTCGCCCCCAAGGGCCTCGAGGTCGGTCAGACCGTCATGTCCGGTTCTGACGCCGACATCAAGCCGGGCAACGCTCTGCCCCTCGCCGACATCCCCGTCGGTACGCTCATCCACGCCGTCGAGTTCCAGCCGGGCAAGGGCGCCGCTATCGCCCGTTCCGCCGGTAACTCCTGCCAGCTGATGGGTAAGGAGGGCAAGTACGCTATCGTCCGTATGCCTTCCTCCGAGATGCGCCGCATCCTCGTTACCTGCCGCGCCACCGTCGGTGAGGTCGGCAACGCCGATCACGCCAACATCGTCATCGGCAAGGCCGGCCGTAAGCGTCACTTGAACGTGCGCCCGACCGTCCGCGGTACCGTCATGAACCCTGTCGACCACCCGCACGGCGGTGGCGAGGGCAAGAACCACACCTCTGGTCGTCCCTCTGTTACCCCCTGGGGTAAGCCGACGAAGGGCCTTCGTACGCGCAAGAAGAAGAAGGTCTCGAACCAGCACATCATTCGTCGCCGTAAGAAGTAATTTCGGATACCGAGTTTTAGGAGAAAGCACTTATGAGCAGAAGTCTCAAAAAGGGCCCGTTCGTGGAGACTCGCCTTCTCTCGCGTATCACCGCGATGAACGAGGCTGGCAAGAAGGACGTCGTGAAGACCTGGTCCCGCGCGTCCACCATCTTCCCCGAGATGGTTGGTCACACCATCGCCGTCCACGACGGCCGCAAGCATGTGCCCGTGTATGTTACCGAGTCCATGGTTGGTCACAAGCTCGGCGAGTTCGCGCCGACTCGTACGTTCCGTGGCCACAAGGCCAAATAGGGGGTTAACCGTAAATGGCAACTAAGTCTATTGAAACTGAGGCCACCGAGGTTCGCGCCGTCGCTAAGTACGTGCGTGTTTCCCCCAGCAAGGCCCGCCTGGTGGTCGATCTGATCCGCCGCAAGCCTGTCGCTCAGGCCTTCGACATCCTCCACTTCTGCGACCGCGCCGTCGCCGTGGATGTCGAGAAGGTTCTCCGTTCCGCCGTTGCGAACGCCGAGAACAACAACGGTCTGCGTGCCGACAACCTGGTTGTCGCCGCTGCCTATGTTGACGAGGGTCCGACGCTTAAGCGCATCCGTCCCCGCGCCAAGGGTTCCGCTTCTCGTATTCTGAAGCGTACTTCCCACATCACCGTCGTCGTTGCTCCTCGAAAGGAGGCGTAAAGCTGTATGGGTCAGAAAGTCTACCCCACCGGCTTCCGTCTTGGCATCACCGAGAACTGGCGCTCCCGCTGGTTCGCAGAGAAGGATTACGCTAAGACCCTCGGTAACGATCTCGAGATCCGCAAGTACCTCGAGAAGCGTCTTTCCCGCGCAGCTGTCTCCCGCGTCGAGATCGAGCGCGCTGGCGACAAGGTGAAGGTCATCATCCTCACCGCTCGCCCCGGCGTTGTCATCGGTAAGAAGGGTGCCGAGATCGATACCCTCCGCGCCGAGCTCGAGAAGGTTGCTGGCGTCTCCAAGGGCCAGCTCTCCGTCGACGTTGTCGAGATCAAGCGCCCCGAGCTTGACGCCAACCTCGTTGCTCAGTCCATCGCTGAGCAGCTCGAGGGCCGCGTTGCCTTCCGTCGCGCTATGCGCAAGGCTGTCCAGTCCGCCCGCAAGGCCGGCGCTAAGGGCATCCGTATCCAGTGCTCCGGTCGTCTCGGCGGTGCCGAGATGGGCCGTCGTGAGTGGTACCGCGAGGGTCGCGTGCCTCTGCACACCCTCCGTGCCAAGATCGACTACGGCACGGCTGTCGCCAGCACCACCATGGGTGCCTGCGGCGTGAAGGTCTGGATCTACCTGGGCGAGAAGCTCCCGGGCCAGCCTGTTCCCAACCCTGCACTCGAGGGCTCTTCCCGTCCTCGTCGTCGTAACTCCGAGAGGAGGGGTCAGTAGTGCTTGCCCCTAAGCGTATTCTTCACCGCAAGGTGCAGCGTGGCTCCATGAAGGGCCAGGCCAAGGGTAATACCGAGCTGCATTTCGGCGAGTTTGGTATCCAGGCTCTCGAGGCCCATTGGATCACCAACCGTCAGATCGAGGCCGCTCGTATTGCCATGACCCGCTACATGAAGCGTGGCGGTCGTGTCTACATCACGATCTTCCCCGATAAGCCCATCACCAAGAAGCCTGCCGAGACTCGCATGGGTTCTGGTAAGGGTAACCCCGAGGAGTGGGTGGCCGTCGTCAAGCCCGGCCGCATCATGTTCGAGGTCAAGGGCGTGCCCGAGGAGGTCGCTCGCGAGGCTCTGCGTCTTGCACAGCACAAGCTTCCCATCAAGACCAAGATTGTTGCTGCCAAGAACGCCGAGCAGCGCATCGAGAAGGAGATGGCTGAGGAGGCCGCTCTCGAGGCCAAGTGGGCTGCTGAGGACGCCGCCGCCGCCAAGGAGGAGAACTAATGAAGCCCGCAGAGATTCGTGAGCTCTCGGACGCTCAGCTCGTTGAGAAGCTGAAGGAAATGCGCGCCGAGCTCTTTAACCTTCGTTTCCAGATGGCCACCAGCCAGCTGGACAACACCGCTCGCGTCAACACCGTGAAGAAGGACATCGCTCGCGTCCTCACGGAGCAGCGCGCCCGCGAGATCGCAGCGGAGAAGTCCGCTGTCGCCGAGTAGGACCTAAGGAGAGAACATGACTGATTCGCGTAACTCGCGTAAGGTCCGTACGGGTGTCGTTACCTCCGTCTCCGGTGCCAAGACCATCGTTGTCACCATCACCGAGCGCAAGCGTCACCCCAAGTACGGCAAGATGATGACCAGCTCCAAGAAGCTGCACGCTCACGACGAGGAGTGCACGGCTGGCGTGGGCGATACCGTCCGCGTTATGGAGACCCGTCCTATGTCCAAGATGAAGCGTTGGCGCCTCATCGAGGTCGTCGAGCGCGCTAAATAAGCAGTCGCTCTTACGACTTGTACGTTTCCGAAGATGTGCGTATGCCTGGCTTGCATACCACGGGCCGCATAAAGGCTGCGCACCTCTCTTCGGTTCTTAGTTCGGAGGAACATCTACCATGATTCAGATGCAAACCATGCTGAACGTCGCCGACAACTCCGGCGCTCGCAAGATTCGCTGCATCAAGGTGCTTGGCGGTTCCAAGCGTCGTTATGCAGGCATCGGCGATACGTTCATCGGTGCTGTCCAGGAGGCTACCCCTGGCGCTAACGTCAAGAAGAAGGACGTTGTCCGTTGCGTCGTCGTTCGCACCGTTAAGGAGATCCGCCGCAAGGATGGCTCCTACATTCGCTTTGATGAGAACGCCTGCGTTGTCATCAACAACGATGGTTCGCCCGTCGGCACCCGTATCTTCGGGCCTGTCGCTCGCGAGCTTCGTGACAAGAAGTACATGAAGATCGTCTCGCTCGCTCCCGAGACCCTGTAGTTAGGGGAGATATATGTATATCAAGAAGGGCGATAAGGTCCAGGTTCTCTCTGGTAAGGATCGCGGCAAGCAGGGCGTTGTCCTGCGTGCTCTTCCCGCCGAGAACAAGGTCGTTGTCGAGGGCGTTTCGGTCGTCAAGAAGGCCGTCAAGCCCAACGCTGCCAACCAGCAGGGCGGCATCGTTTCGCAGGAGGCTCCTATCGACGCCTCCAACGTCAATCTCGTTTGCCCCGAGTGCGGTAAGGTTACCCGCGTCGGTCACGAGAAGGACGGCAAGAACAAGCTGCGCGTCTGCAAGAAGTGCGGCCACAAGTTCTAAGCTGCCTGCAACATCAAGTTGCTAGCAAAGGCCCGGTTGCCACGGCACCCGGGCCTTTTTTGATCCCTTGGGGACGGAGGAAAACGGATCATTACCGTCCGCAAGGGTACCAGTGATCCGTTTTCCTCCGTCCCCAAGGGATCATTTTGCATGATTTGGAATGGGGCTCGTTTCTAACGGGTAATACCTTTCATGGGCTTGCATGTTTGGCACTTTCGAATATTGGCTACTGCCCGCCGTAAATCGTTCAGCGAAAGGAGCCAAGATGTCCCGTCAACCACGTCAAAAGTCATCCACCGGGCTATATCATGTAACCGCCAGAGGCAATGCTCATCAGCTCATTTTTGAGGATGATGACGATCGCATGGCATTGCTTCTTCGTCTCAAAAATAGTTTTCGCCAGTCGGATATCTCGGTTTTGTCATGGTGCTTTATGTCCAATCACTTCCATCTTGTATT
>CABSBK010000059.1 GCA_902475865.1 uncultured Collinsella sp. | reverse complement strand
ATGTCGCCGTCGCGAATCACCAAGATCACGTCGGCGTTTCGGATCGTGGACAGGCGATGCGCGATAACAAAGCTCGTGCGGCCCTGCATCAGCGCATCCATGGCACGCTGAATGAGCTCCTCGGTGCGGGTGTCCACGTTAGAGGTCGCCTCGTCCAAAATCAGCGCCGGACGGTCGGCCAAAATGGCGCGGGCGATGGTCACGAGCTGGCGCTGGCCCTGCGACAGGTTAGTGCCTTCCTCGTTGATCATAAAGTCGTAGCCGCCGGCGAGCGTATGGATAAAGTGATCGCAGCGCGCGGCACGAGCGGCGGCCTCGACCTCGGCATCACTCGCATCGGGGCGTCCGTAGCGGATGTTCTCGCGGATGGTGCCGTTAAACAGCCAGGTATCCTGCAGTACCATGGCAAACTCGCCGCGCAGTGCCGCGCGGTCCCAGTCGCGCACGTCGACACCCTCGACGCGCAGCGAACCGCCGTCCACATCGTAGAAGCGCTGCAGCAGCTTGATGAGCGTGGTCTTGCCAGCTCCGGTGGGACCGACGATGGCGATGGTTTGGCCGGGCTGCGCCTCGCAGCTAAAGTCGTGGATGATGGTCTTGTCGGGCGTGTAGCCAAACTTGACATGGTCAAACTCAACGTGGCCGGGGCGCTTCTCGGGAATCTGCGCGTCGGCCTTCTGCTCCTCCTCGGGCGCGGCCAGGAACTCAAAGACGCGCTCGGTGGCAGCGGCCATCGACTGCATCGTGTTGCTCACGTTGCCCAGCTGCTGCACGGGTTGCGTAAAGTTGCGAACGTACTGGATAAAGCTCTGGATGTCGCCGGGCGTGGCATTGCCGGTCAGCGCGAGCTGTGCGCCCACCACGACGACGCCCACGTAGCCCATGTTGCCCACCAGGCTCATAAGCGGCATCATCAGGCCCGACAGGAACTGCGAGCGCCAGCCGCTAATAAAGAGGCGATCGTTTTGACGGTCGAACTCCTCGATCGAGGCCTCGGCGCGGTCGAACACCTGAATGACGTTCTGGCCGGCAAAGTCCTCCTCGATAATGCCGTTGACGGTGCCCAGGACCTGCTGCTGCTCGCGGAAGTACGGCTGCGAGAAGTGAATCATTACGGTCAGGATAATCGCGGCGGCCGGCAGCGTGAGCACGGTGACGCCGGTAAGCGGCAGGCTGATTGAAAGCATCATGACGAGCACGCCGATTATTTGCGTTACCGACGTGATGAGCTGCGTCACGCTCTGGTTGAGCGACTGGCCCAGCGTATCGACGTCGTTGGTGATGCGGCTGAGCACGTCGCCCTTGCTGTGGCCGTTAAAGTAGCTCATCGGAACGACGGCGATCTTGGCGGCGATTTCCTTGCGCATGCGGTAGCAGATCTTTTGCGTGACGCCGGTCATGAGCCAGCCTTGGATGAGACTGCAGACAGAGCTCGCCAGATACAGGCAGAGCAAAAAGCCGAGCGTCTTGGCGATCCAGTCAAAGTCAACGTCGCCGGTACCGTTGACCTTGGCGACCAGGCCTTCGAACAGCTTGGTCGTAACCTGGCCGAGCACCTTGGGTCCCACAATGTTAAAGATGACCGAGCACACGGCAAAGGCGACGGCGGTAAACACGGCAACCTTGTGCTGGCCGATATAGCCGAGCAGCTGCCTCATGGTGCCCTTAAAGTCCTTGGCCTTTTCACCGCGACGCATGCCGCCCATGCGGCCCATGGGTCCACGCTGACGGGTGGGCTTGGGAATTTGGGTCTTGGTCTCGTCTGCCATTAGCGCTCGCCTCCTTCCATAACGGCTGCAATCTCTTCTTGAGTAAGCCCCAGCTCCTCGGCGGAAAGCTGCGACTGTGCGATCTCCAGGTACGCCGGGCAGTCGTGAAGCAGCTCCTCGTGCGTACCGGTGCCCACCACGTGACCGTCGTCGAGCACGATGATCTGGTCGGCATGCATGATGGTCGCGATACGCTGCGCCACGACCACGAGCGCGGCGTCGGTGACGTTTTTGGCGAGCTCTTCACGCAGACGCGCGTCGGTCTTGTAGTCGAGCGCGCTAAACGAATCATCGAACACCACGACCTCGGGCTTCTTGGCTAGGGCGCGGGCGATGGCCAGACGCTGGCGCTGACCGCCCGAAACATTGGAGCCACCCTGGCTGATGGGGGAGTCGTAACCGCCCTCGCGCTCGGCGATAAAGTCCTCGGCCTGTGCGATGCGCGCGGCTTGGCGCATGTCATCATCGCTTACCATGTCGCCGGCAAACTTGAGGTTGCTCTCGACGGTGCCCGAGAACAGACGTCCCTGCTGCGGAATGTAACCAATGCGGCGGCGCAGCTCGGAAAGGGTCATATCGCGCACGTCGATGCCGTCGAGCGAAATGCTGCCGCCCGTGACGTCGTACAGGCGCGGAATCAACTGTACGAGCGTGGATTTGCCCGAGCCCGTGGAGCCAATGATGCCGAGCATCTGACCAGCATGCGTGGTGAAGTTCACGCCGCTGATGACATCGGCACGGGCATCGGGATACTGGAAGCTCACGTCGCGGAAGGTGAGCTCACCGCGCGGCGCATTGGCCGCGGGCAGTTTGGGCGAGGCAGGGTCGTTGATGCTCGTGGGGCAAGTGATGACCTCTTCCACGCGCTCGGCTGCGACCTCGGCACGGGGCAGGATGACCGAAACCATGGTGAGGATCATAAACGCCATGACGATCTGCATGGTATAGGAGATAAACGCCATCATGTTGCCGACCTGCATCACGCCGTCGGACACGCCCTGCGCGCCAAACCAGACGATAAGCACGGTGATGCAGTTCATGACGAGCATCATGAGCGGCATCATAAAGCTCATGGCGCGGTTGGTGTAGAGCTGCGTGGTCATCAGATCGAGCGACGCCTTGTCAAAACGTTCGAGCTCATGTTCCTCGCGGTTGAACGAGCGGATGGGCATAAGGCCATCGAGCAGCTCGCGGGCGGTAAGGTTCACGCGGTCAACAAAGCTTTGCATCTTTTTGAACTTGGGCATGGTGAGGCCCATAAGCACGCCGACGACGGCCGAGACCGCGATGATGGCAACGGCGATGGTCCACTCCAGGCCGGTATGGTTGGCCAGGACGCGCATGACGGCGACGATGCCCATGACGGGGGCCATCAGACACATGCGGATAAACAGAGTTGCGGCCATCTGGATCTGCTGAATGTCGTTGGTGCAGCGGGTGATGAGCGAGGCCTGGCTAAACTTGCCCACCTCGGCCGGCGAGAAGTGCATAACCTTGTTGAAGGTCTCGCGGCGCAGGTCGCGGGCGATGGAGCAGGCGGTGCGCGAAGCCACGGCACCGGTCAGGATGGTGGCGACGAGCGACACGAGGCACAGTCCAAACATCGTGGTCGCCATGCGGCTCAGGTAGGCGTTCTGCACGTCGGCGGGGTCGATGCCCTGCGCCTTGTACTCGTCCTGTACATAGCTCACGGCGCGCTGGGTGACGATGGAGCCCGACATGGAGCCCATTTTGTCCGCCATTTGGTTGGCGCCCTCGACGAGCTTGCTTTGGTCTACCAGACCGCCCTCGACACCCAGGCGCAGGCTCTTCATAGTGATCTTACCGCCGTCGGCATCAATCTGCTTTTGCATGTTCTGCGCCGCCGCGGCCTTCTGCTGCATCTCGGCGAGCTGCTCGGGCGTCATCGCTGCCATTTGCTCGGGGGTGGGCATGGCCTGGGCAGCGTTGTCGTCTTTCTCGCTGGACGAGCCCATCATGTCGCCCATGGAGTTGGCGTCGATGCCCTGGTTGAGCGAAAGGACAACAGTCTCGGGCAGGCTCATAATGTCGGCAATCTTGCCTCCATCGGCACGCTCTTCCTCGGTGCCCTCGTACGTTCGAATGTCGTTTTTGTCAGCCTTGCTAAACACGGCCTCCACAGCCTTGGCGTCCTTGGCGCTCATAAAGAGTTCGAGGTCGTCGAGCGATTCGGCGCGGATGGTGTCGGGTACGGGCGACGCGATGCCGCCTTGCTGCACACCCACGTCGACGATGTCGCTCATATAGGTAGGCAGCGCCAGATCGGCGTTGCAGCTGATTACGATAAGCACGATAGCTGCGAACAGTGCCAGGACATGCTTTTTAAAGAGCTTGAGAATCCTCACTCGGCATCTCTCCTTTCTTGATTGCGGTCGATAATTTCGTTGGCACGTCTAAGAAGACGCACCATCTCTTGGGTATCTGTTTCGCCGAGCTGCTCGAGGAAAGCCGCGGTGCGGTCCTCGAATTCCCGGCGTTTGATTTCGAGATCCTGGAATCCCTTGTCGGTCACTATGACGTGTACGCGACGACGGTCAGTCTTTGAGTGCTCGCGCTCGACCCAGCCCTTGGCCTCGAGGGCGCGTAGGATATTGGCGATGCGGGCACTCGAGACCCAGGCGCGATCAGCGAGTTCGCTCGGCGTGAGCGAACCGCCGGCGAGTATGAGGGCGCGCATGACGGCCATCTCGCCGCCGAGGGCTTTGTCCGCAAAACGCGAAATGCGCTGATGCATGCTGCCGAACTCGGAAAGGAGCTGACGCCCAAGTTCACGGAAATCGGTATCTTCCACCGAAAACCCCTAACACTAGAAACTATTTTCGGTGAAAGATGATACCCCCGCTCAACCATCCCATTCGGTGGATTTCTAGGCATGTCCCAAAAATCTACTTGGCCGCTAGGCAATATTAAGAGTGCATTAAGACTTAAAATCATTCAATTGCTGAAGCGTTTCAAAGAACTATTATGCCCGCGGTTAGGCGAGGGGTTGTCACCACCATGACGACTGGGACTCATATAATCGCCACGTGCGATGCTCCAACTTCCCGCGAGGAGACACCTTATATAAAGGGGGATGGAGTCATGGCATTTGACTTCACGGGCAAGACCGCGATTGTCACGGGCGGCACTCAGGGCATTGGCCTCGAGATCGCCAAGGGCATCGTCGCGGGCGGCGGACATGTCGCGCTCATCGCAAGGAACGCTGCTAAAGGCGAGGCCGCTGTGGCCGAGCTTGGCGAGGGAAACAAGTTCTATCAGCTCGATGTCGCCGATGCGCCCAAGGCGCGCGAGACCGTCGAGCAGATTTTTACGGACCGGCCGCAAACCAATATCTTGATTAACTGCGCTGGCGTCATCAGCACCAAGAAGTTCGACGAGATCGATGACACCGAGTGGCGTCGCACCATCGACATCAACCTCAATGGTACGTTTACCATGATGAATGCCGTGTACCCGCAGTTTAAGGCGGCCCATGCCGGCACTATCGTCAACGTGAGCTCTGTTGCTGGCAAGATCGGCGGCGGCCTGCTCGGCACCGCTGCCTACGCGAGCTCCAAGGCCGGTGTTAACGGTCTAACCAAGGCAGTCGCCAAGGAAGGCGGCAAGTTCGGCGTCCGCTGCAAC
This sequence comes from uncultured Collinsella sp., assembly GCA_902475865.1. Classification (GTDB taxonomy): domain Bacteria; phylum Actinomycetota; class Coriobacteriia; order Coriobacteriales; family Coriobacteriaceae; genus Collinsella. Next base: position 1,438 of record CABSBK010000059.1, on the reverse strand, counting down.
GCTGTGTGCCCGTCGCTCACGTTGACCGATATGACCTCGATTCTCTCTGACGAGAACTCTCAGCGCATCATCAACGGTATTCCTTTGGGCCGCGCCGCCCAGGCCAGCGAGCCTGCGCAGATGGTGCTGTTCTTCGCTTCCGACCTCGCCAGCTTCGTGAACGGCGAGATTGGTGACTGCGACGGCGGCATCGTCCTGGACGGGTAATACCCCACGACGATTGTTCGGCGACGGCTCCTGCGACTCGGGACCGTCGCCTTCTTTCTGATATAGGCGCGTGCGGCTACGATTCGCATGCATCCAAAGGAGATATATATGAGTGAATCGACTGCGGTGGAGGCGCCGGCGGCAAAGGAGCCGTTCTTTAAGATGTCCTCCATCCCGGGTGCCAATATTTTGGTGCCGCTTTTGTTGGGCTGCCTGCTCAACACGCTGTTCCCTGACCTGTTCAAAACGCTCGGCAGCTTTACGCTTGGCATGACCCAGCAGGGTGCAGGCCCGCTCGTGGGCGCTTTTTTGCTTATCGTCGGTACGACGATTTCGTTTAAGAGTGCTCCTGCCGCCGCTGCCCGCGGTGCCATCATCATCGCCGTCAAGCAAATCGTGGTCGTTGCCGTGTCGCTGCTCATCCTTTATGTGTTCAACGACAACCTGTTTGGCATCTCTGCCATGGTGATGCTGGCGGCTTGCACCGGCGCCAACAACGCTATGTACGCTGGTCTGATGGGCACCATGGGCAATGAGGCCGAGCGTGGCGCCGTCGCCATCACCACGCTGGTTGTCGGCCCTCCGGTCACGATGATCGTGCTCGGCGCTGCCGGTCAGGCTCCGATCGGCTGGTCGCTCGTGGGCGCCATCCTGCCGATCGTCGTCGGCATTATTCTGGGCAACCTCTTCCCGAGCTTTAAGAAGATGATGGCACCGGCACTTTCCGCCATCATCGTGCTCGTCTTCTTTGCCATGGGCTCGACCATGACCTTCGGCCAGCTTATCAATGGCGGTCTTCCCGGCATCGTGCTTGGCGTGATTTGCTCGGTAGTCTTTGCAATTCCCGTTATCGCGGTCGATAAGCTCACGGGCGGTACGGGTGTCGCAGGTGCGGCCATTTCGAGCTGCGCCGGAGCCAATGTGGCCACGCCTGCTGCCATGGCAAGCGTCAACGAGGCCATGTACGGCGGCGCCGTGCTCGCGACGGCTACGGCACAGGTTGCTGCCTGCGCAATCGTGACGGCTATTTTGACCCCGCTGGTCACCAGCTGGTGCTACAAGCATTTTGAGGGCCAGGGCAACGGCAATAGCAAGGCAACGACCGACAAGGTCGCCGCAGCCGCCTAATGCCAAGCGGCAATCAAAGCTAAAAACTAGCTACGCCACAGGGCGGCCACGGGGGATCCCGTGGCCGCCCTGCAGTTTCTGTAGGGTCTCTGAGACACTTTAC
>CABSBK010000058.1 GCA_902475865.1 uncultured Collinsella sp. | reverse complement strand
ATGGGATTTCTCTGCCGAGGAATGCGGCGATATCGCCTGGTTGGAATCGCGCCCCTATACCGTGCTGTTCGTCGACGGCAACCACGAGCGTTTCGATCACTGGGCGGAGCGCCCCATGGAGTTGTGGCACGGTGGGCTGACGCAGCGCCTGTCGGATACCTCTCCCATACGGCGCCTGACGCGCGGCGAGGTTTTTGAGCTCGATGGCTCAACGATTTTTACCATGGGCGGCGCCACGAGTGTGGATAAGGAATACCGCATTCCCTATTCCAGCTGGTGGCCGCAGGAGCTGCCGGACGAGCGCAACTTTGAGGAGGCGCGGGCAAAGCTCGACAGCGTGGGTGGGAAGGTCGACTACGTGGTCACCCACACCTGCTCGACGCGCATGCTTTCGCCCACGCTCTATCCGGCGCCCGGCTGGAATTGCCCCGACGTTGACCGGCTTACGGCCTTTTTCGATGAGCTGGAAGACCACTTGGATTACAAACGCTGGTACTACGGGCATTTCCATCGGGATGCCAACCCGGCCGAGCGCCACACCGTGCTCTACGACCACATCGTTCGCCTGGGTGACGAACTCCAGCCCTGGGATGTTGCGTAGGGGCGCGGTAGCTGGCTACTCGGCCGTTATGGTGATGTTTTCCCGGTGCGCGCGGATGACGTCCCAGCTAAAGTGCTCGACCAGCTGCTCGGCAGAGCGCGGTGTGGTGTCCGGTGCGATGCCCGTTTGCCCGGCGAGCCAGCCCAGCAGTGCCTCGGGCGTGCCAAAGCGGGCGCGGAGCTCGCCCAGGTCCAGATCGCGGTCGCGCTTGGAAAGGCGGCGGCCGTCCGGCGACATGAGCAGCGGAATATGTGCGTAGTGCGGCGTGGGAAGTCCCAGCAGATGCTGCAGGTAGATCTGACGCGGCGTGGAGCCCAGCAGGTCGCATCCGCGTACGATCTCGGTAACACCCATGGCGGCGTCATCGACCACCACGGCTAGCTGATAGGCAAAAACACCGTCGCTGCGGCGTACCAAAAAATCGCCGCACTCGGTGGCGAGCGCCTCGCATTGGGCCCCGTACGTGCGGTCCACGAATTCGATCACGTCGCCCGCGAGGTCGTCGATGTCGGGCACGCGCAGGCGCGTGGCCGGGGCGCGCAGGGCGCTGCGGCGGGCAACCTCCTCGGCAGAAAGGTCTCTGCAGGCGCCGCGGTAGATGGGCGTGCCGTCGCTGGCGTGCGGCGCACTCGCGGCGTGGAGCTCGGCACGCGTGCAAAAGCAGGGGTAGGTGAGGCCGGCGTCTTGCAGCTGGCGCAAGGCGCTCTCGTACAGGTCGAGGCGATCGTGCTGATAGTAGGGGCCTTCGTCCCACTCGAGTCCCAGCCAGGCTAGGTCGTCAATCAATTGAGCGGCAAGTTCCGGGCGCTTGCAGCGATCGTCCAGGTCCTCGATGCGCAACACGATGCTGCCGTCTTGGCTGCGGGCCGAAAGCCACGCGCACAGGCAGCTGAACACGTTGCCCAGGTGCATGCGGCCCGAGGGCGACGGGGCAAAGCGCCCCACGACGGGCGCGGGAACGGAGACGGGCGGCGTCGTTGGCACGTCCGCGGCGGGCGTTGCTATGTTGCGTGTTTTGATATCCATGCGGACGAGTATAGCGCGGTGCTTGGCAGGGAAGGCGTTGCCGCGCTCACAAGTTGGCGGCGGTGCGCATCGCGCGCGGTGGGTTTGCGTCTCAAGGTCTCGATCGCCGTACGCCGACTCGGCCTTATACACGGCAGAAACCCCGGCAGCTCTTCGCAACTGCCGGGGTTTCCGCGGAAAAGGGGGACATGATCCACGAGCGAACGGGAAAGGGGCAACCGTTTTCGCTCAACTGCTTTATGCCCTTTACTCGCGGGCTCAATCAGCGCGCGCCGCAGCAACACAAAGCCGCTACACCTGTGACGGAGCTGTGAAGTGGTGTCTATTGCTGGCGCGGGACTCAGCCCAAGAGCGTCTCAAACGACAAATTTGGTGCTGTCCGTCGGTTCAGCCCAATGATCCGTTTTCCTCCGTCCCCAATGGATCATTTTCTAGGTGTCGGGGTGCGGGCGTGACTTTCATCCCGTTTGGCGCTCCGGTCGCCTAGATATTCGTCATGCGTACCCGCAAACGTGGGACAATGGCGCTGTTGGTTTTACAGACAAAGGATGTGCCTATGAACACCCTCGCCGCCAAAGTCAGCCGGCAGCGCTGCCTGTTTGCGCGATTCGCTTCCGTCTGCGTGCTCGTCGCGCTTGCGTTGTTGCTGCTGCCTGTCGCCGCGCACGCCGACGGCTACTCCATGACCCAAACCTATATCGGCGCCACGGTCGAGGCCGACGGCTCGCTGACCGTTGTCGAGGGACGCCAGTTTGATTTCGATGACGACATCAACGGCGTGTTTTGGGAGATCAATATGGGCTCCAACCAGCAGGGCGGTACGGCGGGCGTCAATGTGCTGAGCGTCGAGGAAGACGACACCGCGTTTAACAAGGTCGACAGCGCGAACAAGGGTGACTCTGGCGTCTACACGGTCGAGCAGACTGGTGACGGCGTAAAGATCAAGGTGTTCAGCCCTCACGAGAGCGGCGATAGCGCGATCTATTACGTGAGCTACACCATGACCGGTGCGGTCATGAACTGGGCCGATACCGCCGAGCTCTATTGGAAGTTCGTGGGTGACGGCTGGTCCGCAGACTCCGATGATGTCGAGATGGAAGTGTACTTCGCAAATGCCGCCGCCGGGACGGCGGCCGTCAAGGGCGATAACTTCCGCGCATGGGGCCACGGCCCGCTGACGGGCGACGTATCGCTCGATGCGGACGAACCCATGGTCACCTATACCATTCCCTGCGTGCATCAGGGCGAATTCGCCGAGGCGCGCATCGCCTTCCCCAGCGACTGGGTGCCGCAGCTTGCCGCCTCGGGCGAAGAGCGCATGTCAACGATCCTGAGCGAAGAGAAGGAATGGGCCGACGAAGCTAACGCCCGCCGCGCTCACGCTCGCATGATTGCCAATGCACTTGCCGTGCTAAGTGTTGTCGCGGCGGTGGCCTTTACCGGCACAATCGTTGTGCTCAAGCTGCGCCGCCGCAAGCCCAAGCCGCTTTTCCAGGACGAATATTTCCGCGATGTGCCCTCGGCCGACCATCCCGCCGTGCTTTCGGCCCTCATGAGCTGGAACGAGGTGCCCGATCAGGCATATATCGCCACGCTCATGAAGCTCACTGACGACCGTGTGATCAAGCTGGAGCAGGCGACCGTGACCAAGGCCAAGAAGGGTCTGTTGGGGCGCGAAAAAGAAGAGCAGACGTATCGCGTGACGGTGAGTGATGCGGGCTGGAAGTCGGCCAAGGGTATTGACCGCATGGTGCTCAAGGTCTTCTTTGCCGGTGCTAAGCCCGACGAGAACGGCGATCGCTCGCGCACGTTTGACGAGCTGCAGCACTACGTTAAGCAGCACGCTACACCCGTGGGCGACAAGCTCGAGGACTATCAGAACACCGTTAAGGGCAAGCTGGCCGATAGCGAGTACGTTGCCTCGGACGGCATTGTCGCAATGGTGTTTTGCCTGGTCCTCGGTATTCTGATCGCCTGTGTTCCCGCGGGATCCATCTTCTTTACCGACGGCGCACAGGCGAACATTATCGCCGCGGTTATCTCGGTGCCGATTGTGCTGGTGGGTATTGGCGTGGGCCTTACGTTCCGCCGCTTTACGCCGGAGGGCGCCGAGGTGGCGGCTCGCTGCAAGGCGCTCAAGCATTGGCTCGAGGACTTCACGCGTCTAAAGGAAGCCGTTCCGGGCGATCTGGTGCTGTGGAATAAACTTCTGGTGATGGGTGCGGCGCTGGGCGTTTCGAAGGAAGTCCTGCGTCAGCTTGCCGAGGCTGTTCCTCCCGAGGTGCGCGAGGCCGACGGTTTCTACGACAATTACCCCTGCTACTGGTGGTACTACCATCATTACGGCAACGAGTCGCCGATGGATTCGTTCGACGGCGTGTATCACGAGAGCATCCGTGAGCTGGCATCGAGCTCTGACAGCTCGAGCGGCGGCGGTGGCGGCGGCTTCTCGGGCGGCGGAGGCGGCGGCGTCGGCGGAGGCGGTGGCGGAACGTTCTAACGGTCGTAAATTATGGGATGGGCTTTTCTCGACAGCCGTCGGGGGAAGCCCATCCCCTTTTTATGCGCTACCTACGAAGACTGTCCCCAGCGACTAGGTGTGGCTGCTGCCAAGGAGTGTCCCGGGGTGCCGACACAAAGGGAACGTCCCTAACTGCCGGGTTTAGGCTGTTAGGTCGAGTTCGTAGAGGAAGCTTTCGCGCGGCATGTCGTGACGGCGCTCTTCGCGGTTGGCGCGGTGCGTGGCCGCGCGCTTAAAGCCGTGCAGCTCATAGAACTTCCACGAGCAGTTGGAGTCGGTGTACAGGTGCGCCCTCGTCGCCCCGCGCGAGGATAGGTACGAGACTGCGGCGTCGAGCAACACCGAGCCAACGCCCAGGCCATGGACGTCGCGATCTACGGCAAGCAGCGTGACCTCGTTGTCGTGTGGCAACGGGCTGCTTTCGAGCAGGCGGTTGTTGGTTCGGATGGTTGCGCGCACAAACGAGAGATACTCGGCGCAGGCATCGGGCTCCAGCTCGCGCATTTGCGATAGCAGTGCGCGTTCGGTATCCAGCCAATGTTCCTTAACGGTGGCGCCGGAGCTCTGTCCCGCACGCGCGAGCGCAATGGCGCGCGCCTGACCGTCGATTACGGCAAGCTGCGAAAACGTCGAAGACGAAAGGCAATAGGCGAGGTCGCACGCGGCCTCGAGGCGGTTGTACTCATCGTTATCCGAATTGTTATGCCAAAGCTGCTGCAGAATCAACGCGATGGCGTCGAAGTCTTCGGTATCAAACGGTCGGTAGAGAACCCGCGAGACCATGGTGCCTCTTTCTTTTGCGGATGCATATCGAGCACAGTTCTACCACGCTATTGGCATCTAATTATGGTGCCCCTGTGTTCCATGAACTCACCGTGCCCGGTGCCGTGCCCATCCCCTCCGCTCGCAAACTTTTTCTGCATATGCGCCCGTTGCGGGGTGCATCGATGCGCTCGATGCGCTACATTGAATCAGTATTTTCAATGCCGCTGCGCGAGCGCTGCAGATCGACGTATCACCGGCTCACAGAGCACGGCGGCGTACCAGACAGGAGGACTGCATGGGATCTGATGTGAAGATCGCACGCGCGTTGATCTCGGTTACCGATAAGACGGGCGTCGTCGATTTCGCACGGACGCTGGTCGATGACTTTGGCGTCGAGATCATCTCTACGGGCGGCACGGCTCGTGCCATCGAGGACGCGGGCGTTCCCGTAACCCCCATCGAGGAGTTCACGGGCTATCCCGAGATGATGGACGGCCGCGTCAAGACGCTGCATCCCAAGGTTCACGGCGCGCTGCTTGCCCGTCGCGATTCCGAGCAGCACATGCAGGAGGCCGCTCAGCACGGCATTAAGCTGATTGACCTGGTCGTCGTCAACCTGTACGAGTTCGAGAAGACCGTCGCTAACCCCGAAGTCACCTTCGCGGATGCCATTGAGCACATCGACATCGGTGGCCCCTCTATGCTGCGCTCTGCCGCTAAGAACGCCGCGAGCGTTACCGTCATCTCCGACCCGGCCGACTATGATGCCGTCCTGGCCGAGATGCGCGAGACCGGTGGCTGCACCACGCTTTCCACCCGTCGTCGCCTGCAGGTGAAGGTCTACCAGACCACCGCCGCCTACGACACGGCTATCTCCCGTTGGCTTGCCGCCCAGGCAAGCGACGTGGCGGACACCTCTGCCAAGCTCGAGATCTCGCTGGAGAAGGTCGACGACCTGCGCTATGGCGAGAATCCTCAGCAGAAGGCTACGGTCTACCGCTTTGCCGAGGGCTGCGAGAACACCGCGAGCTCGCAGTTCCCGCTCGTGGGCTCCGAGCAGATCCAGGGCAAGCCGCTCAGCTACAACAACTATCTGGATGCCGACGCCGCCTGGAACCTGGTCCGCGAGTTCGACGAGCCGGCCTGCGTGATCCTCAAGCACCAGAACCCCTGCGGTTCCGCCGTTGCCGAGGACATCACGGCCGCCTACGACCGCGCCTTCGCCTGCGATCCCAAGAGCGCCTTTGGCGGCATCATCGCCTGCAACCGCGAGGTTCCCTTTGATCTGGTTGAGCACTTCGCCGATCAGAACAAGCAGTTCGTCGAGGTCATCATCGCCCCGAGCTACACCGCCGAGGCGCTCGAGCGCATGGCTAAGCGCCCCAACCTGCGCGTGCTGGCTACCGGCGGCGTGGACCACGGCGCCCAGGTGGAGCTGCGCTCCGTCGACGGCGGCATGCTGGTGCAGGAAGTCGACCACGTGACCGAGGATCCCGCGACCTTTACGTTCCCCACCGACCGCAAGCCCACCGACGCCGAGATGGCCGAGCTCGAGTTTGCCTGGAAGGTCTGCAAGGGCGTTAAGTCCAACGCCATCTTGGTCTCCAAGGGCAAGGCCGGCATTGGCATGGGCCCGGGTCAGCCCAACCGCGTGGATTCTGCGCTGCTGGCCTGCGAGCGTGCCGAGGACTTCTGCGAGCGCGAGGGCGTGGAGAAGGGCGGCTTTGCCTGCGCAAGCGACGCATTCTTCCCGTTCCGCGACAACGTCGACGTGCTTGCCGAGCATGGTGTGACCTGCATCATTCAGCCCGGCGGCTCCAAGCGCGACGACGAGAGCATCCAGGCCTGCAACGAACACAATATCGCTATGGTCTTCACCGGTGCCAGGCATTTCCGTCACTAAGTTTCGCCCCGGGACAAAATAATCTCTGCAAAAGACGGCTGCTCCGTTT
>CABSBK010000057.1 GCA_902475865.1 uncultured Collinsella sp. | reverse complement strand
TTCGACGTCGGCTGCCAGGCCGTTATTTCCTGTCCACGAGTCGATGTTCGCGCGCGAGCGCGACTCCGGGTTCACGGCCGTCTTCCCGGCGAACAGCGGCGGGATCTCAATCATTGCCTTATTGATGGTAACGGCGACCGGGTTGAGGTCCTGCGCATAGGCCTTAAGGCCCAGGCGCTGCGCCTCCAGCGGAATGGCGCCTCCGCCTGCAAAAGGATCCAACAGGGGCGGTAAGTCGTCGCCCATCGACTTTTTAATCTCAGCCTTGGCGGCATTAAGCACACGATCGTTATTGGAGTTCTCCCACACCACGAGCTCGCGCAGGATGCCGAACAGGCGCTCGCGCTCGGCAGCCTGCTCCTCCACAGTGGGGAACTCCTCGGGATGCGCCGACGGGTCGTCCACCAGCGACGACCAGATAACTGCGCGCGCCGCGGCCAGCGGGCGACGTGCCCACCAGAGATGCAGCGTCGAGGGATGCCCATGGCGGATGGACTTCTCACGCGCAGAGGCCGCATTGATATCGTCGAGCGGCAGAGCCACCTCGATGAGCTTCTTCTTTACTGCCATTTCTGCTCCCTCTCTAGTATCACGTCGCCCGCTTCCTTGAGGCGCGCGATGTCGTAGTTCGTGCTTGCCGCGGCATAATCCGGCGGACTGGTAAATGGATGTGCGATGTAAGAAGTTCGGGTCGTGTTTCCATCGACCTCGACCAGTGCGAGCACAAAGGCATCTGGCCTGTTGAGCGCACACATCACCTCGTTGTGCGAGACGGTGACCGTAGTGGCGCCCGCGGTGCGACCCTTGACCTCGATCATTCGCAGCGCCGGCCCCTTGGCACGAAGCCCATCGGGCACCACGGATTCGATGTCGTAGCCGCAGTTATCTGCGCTTCGATCCCGCGGCGTAAATCCCAGCTCCCGCTCGATAGCCATGACGGCACGCATGCCGGCAAGCTCTACCTCGCGCCTGCCTGCCACACTGGATTCGGCGGTAGCATGTGAGTCGTGGGGCAGCATGCCAACTGGAATCACAAGCGCGCCGCCCAGCACCCTCGGAGTCGCGGGAGTGATGGTCTTTTCGCGCTGCAGCTCCGCCAAGCGCATTTGTCTACGGTCGCGCAGATCGTCGGCGCGACGACGAGCATTCAGAGAGCTCAGGCGTGTCTTCTTGCCTTGCTTTTCTTTCTCCTCCAGCTCCCACGCGCGACCATCCCAATAATTGGCCTCGTCGGTAAGACGCGCGTCAACGGCTCGCTCGATCTTCTCGACCTGCGGAATACGACGATTGCGTACCTCTTTGAGGCTCACAGGGAGGATCTCGCGAATGGCGAAATCCATGGCAAGCGCATCAATGTCGCCGGTAAGCCACTCCTGCTCAGAAGCGATAGTGTGCGCGGCAGATGCCTCGGACGGACGAGGACCGCGATAGTCCAAATAGGGCGCATAGCCCGCATCACGGGCTTCGTCCGCAGCGTCAACCTCAACGAACCTAAACTCTTTGGATACCGTACGCTTGGTGCCGTCGGCCAGCGTCGTGTCGTCCTGGACGGAGTTCTCGATATAGAGCAAGAGTCTCGGCTTGTCTCCAAAATCTCTATCGTCCACGAGCACACAGCCCCGCTTAAGCGCCGAGCCCATTTGGCCAATCAGCACCTTCACCGTTGCATCCAAAAGCGCCTCACCGGGGCATACCAACTCCGCGGGAACGAGTCCAGGGCCCTCTTTAGATTCTTTGTCAAAGCAAATACGCTCATAGGAGGCAAGCACGTGGCCGCATTCGCCGCCTATGCTCATAGAGCGAACCGAGAACGGCACTTCGAGCACCTCGAACCTGCCAGGCTCGCGAGATGCCACGCGTCCTCCCAAGCGCTTCATTGCCGCCATGAAAAATGCCTGGATAAAGTGCGGCTCGAGCTTGCGCGCCTCCATGCGTTCCATATCCTCGCGAATGGCGCTTACGCCGCGAGCGTCCATGACGTCATCGGTAAGCGCATACTCTTTGAGAAGCCGTTTAATGGAGCTCGTGTCGAGCGATGCATCGACCACCTGGTTGAGCCGCGCCCGTACCTCGGGGTCATCGCCATAGCGAATCGCATCGAGGAGCAAGTCACGGAGCGTCTTGCCTTCAAAGGTAACTCTGCCCAAGATGTCGAAAACCTTGCCGCCCAGCGCGGCACGTTCCACCTCGAGCTTGCTGAACAGGCGTTGGAATACTTCTCCCTCGCGCGTCTGCGTGGAGACAAGGTTCCACAGATGACATACTTCGGTTTGACCGATGCGGTGAATACGACCGAAGCGCTGCTCGAGTCGATTGGGATTCCACGGCAGGTCGTAGTTGATCATAAGGTGCGCGCGTTGCAGGTTAATGCCCTCGCCGGCGGCATCCGTAGCGACAAGGATGCGCGAGTTCGCATCCTGCTTAAACATTTCCTCGGCACGATGGCGCTCGTCGCGCGTCATACCGCCCTTAATGGTGAGCACGGCAGAACGGTCACCCAGGAGGGAGCCAATCTTCTCTGCGAGGTAGTTCAGCGTGTCCTTGTGTTCGGTAAAGATGATGAGCTTCTCACGTCGACCGTCCATGCCAAACATATTGGAATCGTCTTGCAGCAGTCGCGAAAGCTCCTCCCACTTACGGTCCTCGCCACTAATGCGAACATCGTTTGCCCTGCGCTCGAGCGTGCGTAAAATCGCGATCTCGGCATCGAGCTCAGCCGCAGTCGCCGCCGCAGAAGCGGTGTCTACGACGTCATCTTCCATTTGTTCGTACTCTTCGGAGTCGTAATCGTCCTCGTCAAAATCTCTGGAATCGATGCCCCATTTATCTGTATAGGCGACCTTGCCGCTCGCAACGCTTTTTGCCTCGGCGAGCTTGGACTCAAGTCGTATGCGGCGACGTCGAAGCGACTGATAGATGGCCTCGGGGCTCGACGCAAGACGACGCTGCAAGATAGTCAAAGCAAAGCCGACGCTGTTCTTATGCTTGCCGCCCAAGCGCTCCGCACGGTTAAACTCCACGGTGACGCAATCCGTCGCCGAGCCAGAGAGCGCCTGCTTGGCAGGAGATAGGTCGTATTCGACGGTGTAGGCGCAGCGTTCGGGGAATAGCGGACGCCCATCGAACTTGAGCAGTTCCTCTTTCACGAGGCGACGCATCACATCGGAAACGTCGCAGTCAAGCGAAGGTGCGGGCGGAAGGCTCTGAGCCTGGCCGGCAGTGGAGCGCGCCGCAGGATTCTTAACGCGGTTGCCTCCCGCAAACCGGTCCTTGTCCACGAGCGCCATAAAGTAGCGGAAGTCAGCCGGCTTACCGTTGTGAGGCGTAGCCGTCAGAAGCAACAAGTTTTCGGTTGTGTCACCCAAGAGCTGACCGAGCTTATAGCGTTTGGTCGGTTTAAACTCGCCGCCAAAGTTTGTCGCGCTCATCTTGTGTGCCTCGTCGCACACCACAAGATCCCACGAAGTTGCCCTTAGCTTCTTTTGGATCTCGTCGTTGCGAGCCAGCTTATCTAGGCGGCCGATACAAAAATCGACCTCATCGAAGGGATTCCCGGTAGCAGAAGACTCCAGCACATCGTTTGTAAGCAAGCGGAATTTGAGCCCAAACTTTTGCCATAGCTCGTCTTGCCACTGTTCCACAAGATTACCGGGAGCCACGATAAGGCAACGCCTAAGATCGCCGCGAGCAATCATTTCTTTTATGAGGAGGCCTGTCATGATGGTCTTGCCTGCACCGGGGTCGTCCGCCAGCACATAACGCAGCGGCAAGCGCGGCAGCATTTCCTTGTAGACGGCCGAGATCTGGTGCGGCAGCGGCTCGATAGACGACGTACGAATAGCCAGATAGGGATCGAACAGATGAGCCAAGCCTATGCGATACGCTTCGGACACGAGTCGCAGGTCATCGGGGTCGGCATCGAACGCCCAGGCGCTGGACTTTTCGATGATGTATTTATCCTCGTCTGTATCGAAGAGAGGTTGGTCACCCAGTACGCCCTGGTCCGTCTTGTAGATTACGTTTAAGATGGAATCGCCATGCCATTCGACAGCCTTAATGGTCACGGGCGAATCCCCCACGATACCGCGAACGCGCGTACCGGGCGTTATCTCTGCTAGCTTTGCCATCACGCGCCCCGCTTTACGAGAAGCGAAAATGCGTGTCGCAAGATAACGCTAGGATTGTCTATCGAAGGAAGACACTCGCTGGCGAGCACCCCCCCCCCGAAGAGTTTTCGTCTGAATGGCCACGAAAAGTCTCCTGGGTTTTATTGATACCGGGGTGAACGATAAATCACCCTTGTTACAGCTTTATCTATTGTCTTTCAATCAGCTTGCCGTGTCATGGGGTTTTCTGCAAAAGGGATCGTTTTTACCTCGCGCGGTTTGTTGCTCAACAATGCTGCGAATAGCGTGAATGCCTTGTGATCACTCCCGCGTCACCAGCGCCCATTAGCACGCTTACAGACGCTTTGGCACCTAACGCCCGTTGTTCGATGCGCGCCATTTACTCAAACGTCTACACTTAAGCATTACAGGTCAATTACGCCACCAGGCAAGCGAGGCTAACATGCGGTCCGAAAACGAACAGATTCATTACCGAGCAAAGTTCAGGCTTTCGCCCTATTCGACCACCACGCCCTCAATCGTCGATGCGTATCGTCAGATCTACACCTGGGTGCGCGATAAAGAGCAGCGCAAGCGCCATGAGCAGAGCGCCTTTGAGTTTTTATCAAGCAATAAAGACGTTGCCTCCGACTTTGTATTTGGAAACCTCAGCTATCCCGTTGGCTATTCTGGAGGCATGACCACGGGCAGCCGCGTGAGCATTTGCACTCGCGCAGCCTTTAACGACAAGCGAGGCAAGATTCCCGTCGCTTGGGCCTTTGAATATGACGAGCCTGACAGTCATTATTCGTATCGTCACTGGCACACTTGCATTGGCCTTGAAACGGCCGATGACAACTCCTGCCTAGTCAATATTAAAGTCACCTATGCGACCCTGCCCGAATATGTGGGCTGGCCACTGCCAGAACCGGACCTCAATATTCCCCGCATCGCAAAGGTTCTGTTTTCGCTTCCCAATCATCAGGCGTGCGTTGGAGAGACTGTCGTCAACACATCGTGCACGCGCCTGACGTTTGAGAACTTTGACGCCGAGTTCTCCGACAACCTTCTGAGCAGCCAGCGCGAGCTCCCTCTGATTCTAATAACCAGCGATGATACCGGTCGATATCCCGTCAAAGATCCCGGCAAGCTCGCCAATAACCTTATGGGCCTAGCCAACGTGTTTGCCGCCGATGAATCCGATGGTCGGCTCAAATCAAAGCTGTTCAATCTTTTTCTCTACGATACACCCGCCTATCGATACAACTGCCCCAAGTCGTCACTTCGTATTTACCAACCGAACATCAATCTGTCTGACGAAGAAGACGCACGTCGACACCTCTGCATCAGGCGCGATAGGCTGAGCGAGTACGGCAACCAGACATCCACGATACTTAACCGGAGTCTGGGGCGCTCGTTCTTGCGCGGCAGGGGCGATATTGTAGACACGAGCGATATTGCCTGGTACAAATCGCGCCAATCAATCGGGGCGCTACGCAGCCGCATGGCAGAGATGAAACGCCACGCAGAGAATGAAACCGTAGCCGAGGCAAAACGCACCGAAGCGCTCGCCGCCTCGTACAGCCAAGAGGCAATGGATAACCTTAAAGAGTTGTTGTCAAAAGAGACTGCCGACAGGCAGCTCTGGGAGGGGCTGGCCAACGATTACGCCGACAGCAACGCCGCGTATGAGCAGCGTATTGAGCAACTGGAAAACAGCCTGCTCGAGCTGGATGAATCCGAGAACACGATCGCCAACTTAAAGTATCGACTCCAAGAGGCGCTGGAGCGAGCCGACCGCTCGGAAAAGCGCGTAGCCGCACTCAGAGCGGAAGCATGTTTTGTCGAGGGGCTCGAGGCATTGCCGCGCACCCTTGAGGAAGAGCTTAAGTTTGCTGCGAATCTCTGGCCCTCGCGCATTTTCGTTTTGCCCGAGGCATACGACTCGGCACGCCGCTATGATTTTGCCGATCTTGACGAGGAATGGCAGATCCTTAAATCCGTAGCGACCGTTATGTGGCAACTCAAGTTTGGGGAGCGCCCGACGACCGGAGACCTCTATAGCGAGTTTAGAAATCAGACCTCGTTTGACGCCGCGCCGACCGAGACCAAGCTGACTAAAAACGACACCGAGCTCATGCGGCTCCGCCAACGTACCTACAACGGTAAGCAGGTTTGCATCTTGCCACACATTAAGGGCAACGGTCGCAACCGCCGCGACCCATTCCGTCTGCACTTTTGTTTTGACGACGAGGCACAGTTAATCGTAATAGGCCACTGCGGCAGTCACCTGCCAACATCAGGAACTGCCAGGCAGTAAGGCGCCGCACCAGCAAACTATCTGGGCGGAGTAGCGACCGATCCAATCGCTGAGCCTTTTGATCACCACATAGAGCGGATCGGCCATCGCGGTGTCCACGGCCGATATCCCCGTAAGCTCGCGGACGGGGAACGCAACGCCTTCGGTAAATTCCGTCTGCACAAACTGCGAGAACTCGCCCATAACGTTGCCGTGGTAATCGAGCTTGACGGCGCCGACCTCGATAATCTCGTTGCGCAGTCCACGGCGCTGGCGCTGTTTTGGCACCGGCGCAAACTCAAAGTCCAGCACAATCTGGCGCGCAAAGTTCGTCGTATCGATAGCCGAGATACCCGGCGTCTTTTCAGCTGACACGGTTAGGGCCTTTCTCCGTCAAATGCCGCTTGTTACATAAGCGGCTACATTGCCGTAAGGATAGGCACTCGTGCGGACACAAAAGCGGGGTGCAATGCCATGCGCCGGTCGCACGCCA
>CABSBK010000056.1 GCA_902475865.1 uncultured Collinsella sp. | reverse complement strand
ACCCAGAGGGCCAGGCGAGCCAAGTGATCCGTTTTCCTCCGTCCCCAAGGGATCAATTTGTGCGGGGGAGTTGTGGAGTTGTGCAGGCAGAAGAGGTTTTTCTGGAAATACGCTCCCGATGCGCGTATAGTACCGATTGTTTTGTCGGCTCCTGCTGCGTCGAGTCCAAACCGCGAAATGCCATGAGCGGCGCGGATGCAGCCAGGAGGCACGAGGACAACCCATCGTGGCCACGCCCCGTGCTTAAAACCCCAAGAAGGAGTGAACAATGGCAGAAGAGAAGTATGTGCCGCGTCTGAAGACCAAGTACAACAACGAGGTCAAGCAGCAGCTTCAGGACAAGTTCCAGTACGAGAACGTCATGATGATCCCCAAGTTTGAGAAGATCGTCGTGAACATGGGTGTCGGCGAGGCCGCTACCGATTCCAAGGCCATCGACGGTGCCGTGCGCGACCTGCGCGCCATCACCGGCCAGCAGCCGATGATCACCCGTGCCCGCAAGTCCATCGCTACCTTCCGCCTGCGCGCTGGTATGCCGATCGGCTGCAAGGTTACCCTGCGTGGCGACCGTATGTGGGAGTTCTTCGATCGTCTGACCTCCGTCGCGATCCCCCGTATCCGCGACTTCCGCGGCATCTCCGCCAAGAGCTTCGACGGCCGTGGTAACTTCTCCATGGGCGTCACCGAGCAGCTCATCTTCCCCGAGATCGACTTCGACTCCGTCGATCACCAGCGTGGTATGGACATCACTTTCGTGACCACCGCCAACACCGATGAGGAGGCCAAGGCCCTTCTGGACGCCTTCGGTTTCCCGTTCAAGAAATAGGTTCACCTGCCCTATAAGCGCCGTTCCCACAAGGGGGCGGCGCTTGGGGCGAACAATACTCTATGTGAGGAGGATATAAGTGGCTAAGACATCGATGATCGTCAAGTGCAATCGCAAGCAGAAGTTCTCTACTCGTGAGTACACGCGCTGCCAGCGCTGCGGCCGTCCGCACTCTGTGTACCGCAAGTTCGGCCTGTGCCGTGTCTGCTTCCGTGAGCTTGCACTCAAGGGCGAGCTTCCCGGCGTTAAGAAGGCCAGCTGGTAAGTCACTACCAGCGTTTCAAGCATCCGTTTGGAACAGGGAAAACGCGCTAGTTAGGCTTTGCCGTTAAGGGCGGCGAAGAACCAAGAGCACGTGTTCATCAAGAACGAAGGAGAATCTGTATGAACCTTACAGACCCGATCGCAGATATGCTTACGCGCATCCGTAACGCTAACTCTGTGAACAAGGCCACGGTCTCCATGCCGAGCAGCAAGAAGCTCGTCGAGATCGCTCGTGTTCTGCACGAGGAGGGCTACATCGAGGGCTACGATGTCGAGGACACCGTTCCCCAGAAGACTCTGCACATCACGCTTAAGTATGGTCCCAAGAAGGCTAAGGTCATCAACGGCATCCGCCGCATTTCCAAGCCGGGCCTGCGTAAGTACACCGGCGTTGCCGACATGCCCCGCGTCCGCGGTGGCCTTGGTACCGCCATTATTTCCACCAGCCATGGCGTCATGACCGACCGCGATGCTCGCAAGCACAACGTCGGCGGCGAGATCATCGCTTACGTCTGGTAATTCGCTCGGTAGGTAGAAGGAAAGGAGATCACCGTGTCTCGTATCGGTAATAAGCCTGTCCAGATTCCCGCCGGAGTCGAAGTGGCAGTCAGCGGCAACAACGTTGTCGTCAAGGGCCCCAAGGGCCAGCTCGAGCTCGATGTTTTTGAGAAGCTCACCATCAACGTCGAGGACAACGTCCTCACCGTTTCCCGTCCCGACGACGAGCGTGAGACCCGTGCCCGCCACGGCCTCACCCGCGCCCTCATCCACAACATGGTTGTTGGCGTTTCCGAGGGCTTCGAGAAGAAGCTCGAGCTCGCCGGCGTCGGTTACCGCGTGCAGCAGAAGGGCAAGAACCTCGAGTTCTCCCTGGGCTTCTCGCACCCCGTGATCGTCGAGGCTCCCGAGGGCATCACCTTCGAGGTTCCCGACAACACCCACGTGAACGTCAAGGGTATCAACAAGCAGCAGGTCGGTCAGATCGCCGCTGAGATCCGCGGCCATCGTCCTCCCGAGCCTTACAAGGGCAAGGGTATCCACTATGTTGGCGAGCACATCCGCCGCAAGCTGGGTAAGGCCGCCAAGTAGTCGTAACCGACTCACTCGCATAAGACCAGCACCCCGTTAGGTGCTGGCAAGATCAACCTTTTTAGGAGTTTACGTATGAACAAGCATAAGGCGAAGCTGGAAGGCCTCAAGCGTCGTCAGCGTCGTGTTCGCGGCAAGGTCTCGGGTACCGCCGAGCGTCCGCGCCTTCGCGTGACCCGTACCAACGCCAACATCTATGCCCAGATCATCGACGACAGCAAGGGCTCCAGCCTGACGCTCGTCTCCGCCTCGACCCTCGAGGCCGAGTTCAAGGGCACCCACACCTCGAACAAGGAGGCTGCGGAGAAGGTCGGTCAGCTCGTTGGCAAGCGTGCCATCGAGGCCGGCATCACCAAGGTCGCTTTCGATCGTGGTGGCCGTATCTACCATGGCCGCGTCAAGGCCCTCGCCGACGGTGCTCGTGCCGCCGGTCTCGAGTTCTAGGAGGTATGTAGCACATGGCTCGTAATCAGAAGCAGCAGCGCGAGGCCTCCGAGTTCGAGGAGCGCGTCGTTTACATCAACCGCGTGTCGAAGACCGTCAAGGGTGGTCGTCGCATGAGCCTCGTCGCTCTCGTCGTCGTTGGCGACGGCAAGGGCAACGTCGGCGTTGGCATGGGCAAGTCCGCTGAGGTGCCCATGGCCATCTCCAAGGCGTCTCTCGATGCCAAGAAGAACATGTTCCACGTGCCGGTGACCGAGCAGGGCACCATTCCGCACGAGGTTCTCGGTCACTTTGGTGCCGGCCGCATCATCATCAAGCCCGCTGTCGAGGGTACCGGCGTTATCGCCGGCGGCGCTGTGCGTCCCCTCTTCGAGCTTGCTGGCATCAAGAACGTCCTGTCCAAGTCCCTCGGTACCGACAACGGCCTCAACATCATCAAGGCTGCCGTCGAGGGCCTCAAGGAGCTCTCCAGCCCTGAGGACGTCGCGGCTCGCCGTGGCCTGACGGTCTCCGAGATGTTCGTCGGTAAGGAGAACTAAGCATGGCTGACACCATCAAGATCAAACAGGTCCGCAGCACCAACGGTTGCAAGCAGGACCAGGTCCGTACTGTCCGTGCCCTCGGTCTCCACAGGATCCGCGAGGTTCGCGAGATTGCTGACAACGAGTCCGTCCGCGGCATGATCTTCAAGGTCAAGCACCTTGTCGAGATTGTAGAGGAGTAGCAAATGCAGCTTCACGATCTTACTCCCGCGCCCGGTTCCACCAAGAACCGCAAGCGCGTCGGCCGTGGCAATTCTTCGGGTCACGGCACCACTTCTGGCCGCGGTCAGAAGGGCCAGGGTTCCCGCTCTGGCGGCACCAAGGGTGCCGGCTTCGAGGGTGGCCAGACTCCGCTGGCTATGCGCCTGCCCAAGCTTCCGGGCTTCCGCAACCCCCGTCGCATCGAGTACACCGCCGTTAACGTTGAGCGTCTCGAGCGCAAGTTCGAGGACGGCGCTGTGATCGACGGTGCCGCTCTTAAGGCCGCTCGCATCACCAAGAGCGAGTTCGAGCCCGTCAAGGTGCTCGGCAATGGTGAGCTCACCAAGAAGTTCACGGTCAAGGTCGACAAGGTCAGCGCTTCTGCGCAGGCCAAGATCGAGGCCGCCGGCGGAAAGGTCGAGCTGCCGTGCTAAATGGTCTTAAGAATGCTTTCCGCATCAAAGAATTGCGCGAAAAGATTCTTTTTACCATAGCTATGCTCGTCGTGTACCGCATTGGTGCGCACGTTCCTGTGCCCGGCATTCCCTTCCAGGGGATGCTGGGCCTTTTCTCGACCGATAACAATTCGGTCGCCGCAGGTGCTATGGCCCTCCTGAATCTTTTCTCTGGTGGCGCGTTGAGCTATGTTTCGGTGTTCTCCCTGGGCATCATGCCTTACATCACCAGCTCGATCATCCTCCAGATGCTCCAGGCCGTTGTGCCTTCCCTGCATGAGCTTGCCCGCGAGGGCGAGGTCGGTCAGACCAAGATTACGCAGTATTCGCGTTACCTCACCCTGGCTCTGGCAATCCTCAACTCCGTGGGTTACCTCTTCCTCTTTAAGAGCTTCGGCATCAGCTTTACTGGCGCCGGCGCTCCCGAGATCATCTTCGACCTCATGATCGTCGGCACGCTCACCGCGGGCGCCATGCTGATCATGTGGATTGGTGAGCTCATCACCCAGCGCGGTATCGGCAATGGCATGTCGCTGATCATCTTCGCGAACATCATGGCCGGCCTGCCGCAGGCGATCTTCTCCAGCACCGAGGGCAATGCCGGTGGCATCATCACCATGGTGATCATCTGCGCCATCATCTTGCTGGTTATCCCGCTGATTGTTTTCCTTGAGCGCGGCCAGCGCCGCATTCCGGTCTCCTACGCCAAGCGCGTCGTGGGCCGTCGCATGATGGGTGGCCAGACCACCTATCTGCCCATCAAGGTCAACACCGCGGGTGTCGTGCCGATCATCTTCGCTTCGGCGCTGCTGTACTTCCCGGCCCAGATTGCCGTGTTCTTCCCCGGCATCGGCTGGATTCAGGCAGTTGCCTCTGCGCTTTCGACCGGTTGGCTCAACTGGGTGCTTAACGTTGTCCTCATCGTGTTCTTCGCGTACTTCTACACCTCCATGGTGTTCAACCCTGATGACACGGCCGACAACCTTAAGAAGCAGGGCGGCTTTATTCCGGGCGTTCGTCCGGGTAGGGCTACCGCGGCCTACATCAAGAACGCGCTCAACAAGATCACGCTTCCAAGCGCTGTCTTTTTGGCGCTCATCGCCATCGTGCCTTCGATCATCTTCTCCTTCACGGGTAACCATCTGATCCAGGCATTTGGCGGCACGTCCATCCTCATCATGGTCGGCGTCGTGCTCGACACGGTCGATAAGCTCGAAGGCCAGATCAAGATGTATGATTACGATGGATTCTTTAAATAGGCTAGAGGAGGATTGCTCATGAACCTCGTATTGCTCGGAGCTCCGGGTGCCGGTAAGGGCACCGTCGCACAGGAGCTCGTCGCCGAGTTTGGCGTCGCTCACATTTCCACGGGCGACCTGCTGCGTGCTGCCGTCAAGGGTGGCACCGAGCTTGGTATTCAGGCTAAGAAGTACATGGACGCTGGCGAGCTCGTTCCCGACCAGCTCGTGATCGACCTTGTCAAGGAGCGCCTTGCCGCCGATGACGCCCAGCAGGGCTTCATCCTCGATGGCTTCCCGCGCAACACCGCCCAGGCTGTGACGCTCGATTCCGAGCTCTCCGCCATGGGTCGCGAGATCGACTGCGCCCTTCTGGTCGATGTGGCCCCCGAGGTCATCATCGATCGTCTGTCTTCGCGTCGCACCTGCCGTGCCTGCGGCTACACCGGCACGGCTGCCGATACTACCTGCCCCAAGTGCGGCGGCGAGATGTATCAGCGCGACGACGACAAGCCCGAGACCATCAAGAACCGTCTCGACGTCTACGAGAAGTCCACGAGCCCGCTCGTCGACTACTATCGTGGCCAGGGTCTGCTCAAGTCGGTCAACGGTGACCAGGCTCGCGAGACCGTGTACGGGGATGTCAAAGAGGCTCTCGGTCTATGATCAAGATTAAGTCTGCAACGCAAATTGAGCAGATGAAGAAGGCAGGAGCGCTATCTAAGATGGCGCTCCGCCACGTTGGGGCTATGGTTCGCCCCGGCGTGTCGACCTTCGAGCTCGATCAGCTCGCGGAGCAGATTATCCGCATGCATGGCGGCACCCCTGCCTTTAAGGGTTACGGCGGGTTCCCCGGAACCATTTGCGCATCGATCAACGATGCCGTGGTTCACGGTATTCCCAATCCCGACATGATCCTGCGTGATGGCGATATCATTTCCATCGATACGGGAGCCGTCGTTGACGGTTGGGTTGGCGATAACGCCTGGACGTTTTTCGTCGGCACCCCCACGCCCGAGGCCAAGGCCCTGTGCGAGGTCACGCGCGATTGCCTAAAGGCTGCTATTGAGCAGGCTGTTCCCGGTAATCATATCGGGGACGTTGGCTATGCCGTTCAGTCCCTCGCCGAGTCTCACGGTTACGGCGTGCTTCGCGATTACGTGGGGCATGGTATCGGTCGTGTGATGCACGAGGACCCCAACGTTCCAAATTATGGAAAGAAGGGGAGAGGCGTTCGCCTTCAGGCTGGTATGGTCATCGCCATCGAGCCGATGGTTACGATGGGCTCCAATCATGTGAGCACAGGCTCCGATGGTTGGATCGTTACGACCAACGACCACCTGCCCGCCGCGCACTACGAGAACACCGTCGCCATTACCAATGACGGTCCGGTGATTCTCACTACCGACGCGCAAGGCGCTTGGTGTTCCTTGCAAGGCGGTGAAATGTAAAAGTCGCCGCCCCCTGATGCCCAACCTCGCCTTTCAATTTCGAAGGCATGACCCCAAGGTCTATTCCTTCTCATTTCAAGGCGATCTTGGGCATCAGGGAACGGCTTTGTTTTACATTTCAAATGTAACAAGTTCCACGTAGATGTGGAGCCATTACGAAGATATTACGATACGTGCATGCGTATTGTAGAATACTCAATCGCTGTCGTTTTCTAGAGAAAGATGATTGCTTGTGAAGAAGGAAGACGCAATTGAGCTCGAGGGTACGGTAAAGGAACCGCTGCCCAACGCCATGTTTAAGGTCGAGCTCGAGAACGGTCATTCGGTTCTGTGCAACATTTCTGGCAAGATCCGAATGAATTACATCCGCATTCTCCCCGGTGACAGGGTTGTCGTGGAGCTTTCCCCGTACGACCTGACCCGCGGCCGCATCACCTATCGCTACAAATAGCGGCACGCATACACGCACTCCATTTCCGGCTGCAGGCTTAGCTCAACCTACGGTCG
>CABSBK010000055.1 GCA_902475865.1 uncultured Collinsella sp. | reverse complement strand
CTCCGACGCCTTTGGCTTTGCCATCTTCTTGGAGAACTTTGTTGCCGCCGCTCTTGGCCGCAGCACCGTAGTCGAGGATTTCTCCGCCACGTTTGATTCCGCCGGCTCTGCCCGCGACGCGGCCCTTGGTCGCGTTGAGATCGAGGCCAACGACGACTGGGAGGGCTCGGAGTTCCGCTACTGCAACGAGTTCCTCTTTAAGGCCGACGCTCCTTTTGACGAGGACGAGTGCCTTAAGTTCCTGGGTTCCATGGGCGACTGCGAGCTGCTCGTGGGTGCCTACCCCGACTACAAGATCCACGTGCACTCCAACACCCCCAACCTGGTGCTCGAGCATATGCTGCAACTTGGTCAGATCTACGAGGTCTTTATCCACAACATGGAGATGGAGGCCCACGACCGTACCGCCAAGATTCATGAGGACCAGGAGAAGGCTGCCGAGCCCGCCAAGGCGCTGGGCTTTGTCGCCGTTGCCGCTGGTTCGGGCGAGGCCGACATCCTCAAGTCCCTCGGCGTTGACGTGATCGTCTCGGGTGGCCAGACCATGAACCCCTCGACCGCCGACCTGCTGGGCGCGGTGGACCAGGTCAACGCGACCTCGGTCGTCATCCTGCCCAATAACGGCAACATCCGTATGGCTGCCGAGGCTGCCGCTTCTGCCTGCACCGACAAGAAGGTCGCCGTCGTTCCCACCAAGACCGTCCCGCAGGCGTTCTCCGCACTGTTCGCGGTCCTGCCCGATTCCGAGCTCGAGGATGTTGTTGCCGCCATGGTCGACGCCATCAGCGAAGTTCGCGATGGCGAGGTCACCCGCGCCGTGCGTGATTCCAGCGCCTCCGACGGCTCTCCGATTCACTCCGGTGACGTCATGGGCATTATTGCCGGCTCCATCGACGTGGTCGGCTCCGACGTGAAGCAGGTCACGCTCGACTGCATCAACCGCATGCAGGAGGAAGAGGAGGGCGACGCGCTGACGATTCTGGCCGGCGAGGAACTGTCCGACGAGGCCTTCCAGGAGATCGTCGACGCCATCGAGGAGGCTCAACCCGACCTGGAGATTGATGCCCATCGTGGCGAGCAGCCGCTCTATCCTGTGATCTTCTCGATCGAGTAGGCAACTGCCCATGTCCGAGCTGTGCTCCGTGCCGCGCGTCTCGGAGCGCTTTGCCCAGAGCAATGCGCTCGACGAGGATATCGCGCGACTCAAATATGTTTCGGGTAAACGTGAGGAGGCCCTTCGCCGTCTGGGAATTCGGACGGTGGGGGACCTCCTTCTCCATATCCCTCATCGATACCTGGACTTTACGCGCTCCTGGTCCATCGAGATGGCGCCCATCGGTACCGTGTGCACGATTGTCGCCACGGTCGATCGTATCGTCCAAAAACAGCCCCGCCCGCGTATGCAGGTGACCGAGGTCTCGCTGGTGGACGAGACGGGCGTGCTGCAGGTCGCCTTTTTCCGTCAGCCCTGGATTGCCCAGCAGTTTAAGCAGGGCGACCGCCTGGCCGTGATGGGTAAGGTCGAGTTTGCCTACGGCTTTAAGCAGATGGCCTCTCCGCATTTCGAAAAGCTCGAGGAGGGGCGTGCCGCGGGCACCATTCTGCCGGTCCACTATGTGAGCGATGGCGTGAGCCAGGCGTGGATGCGCCGCATCGTAAGCGGCGCGCTCGAGGTCGTCGGCAATCCCTTCGATCCGATTCCCGCACGCTTGCGCGTCAAGCGCCGTCTGATGAGCAATGCCCGCGCGCTGCGCTCAATTCACTTTCCCTCGAGTATGGCCGAGCGCGATATTGCGCGGCGGCGTCTTGCCTACGAGGAATGTCTCTGCTTGCAGCTCGCGCTTCGCCTGCGCAACGATGGCGGTATGGTCGACGTAGCGCCTTATACACATGCCGCGGGCGAGCACCTGGCAGCGCTCAGGGAAGCCCTGCCGTTTTCGCTGAGCGACGAGCAGGAGGCCGCGTTCCAAGACATCCTGCACGACATGTGCGATGGCGGGCGCGTGATGAACCGCCTGCTGCTTGGCGACGTCGGTACCGGCAAGACGGCCGTCGCCGCTTGCGCGCTGGCTGTCGCGGCCGATTCGGGCACTCAGTCCTGCGTTATGGCGCCTACGGGAGTGCTGGCGCGCCAATATGCCGATAAGACCGGCCCCTTGCTCTCGCAGGCTGGCATGTCCTGGGCGCTCCTGACGGGTGCCACGCCGGCGGCCGAGCGCGAGCGGATCCATGCGCAGTTGGAATCGGGCGAGCTCGACGTCCTCTTTGGCACTCACGCGGTCCTTTCGGATGACGTGGCGTTTAAGCATCTTTCGCTTGTCGTCATCGACGAGCAGCACCGCTTTGGTGTGGGCCAGCGCAATGCCCTGCGTGCCAAAGGCCCTGGTGCGGACCTGCTCGTCATGACGGCGACGCCCATCCCGCGCACATTGGCGCTCTCGGTCTACGGCGACCTGGACACGAGCATCATCCGCCATCGACCTGTTCCGGGGGCGGGCGTTGCGACACGCGTGCTCACCGAGTCGAGCCGCGACCTGGCCTACGGCGCCATTCGCGAGGCGCATGAAAAGGGTCAGCAGGCCTACGTGATTTGCCCGCTCGTGGAGCCGAGTGACTCGGTCGATGAGCTGGAAGACGTGCCTGGTATTGCCCGCGACGACGAGGGCCGCGTGACCGTGCCCGTGCCGCTCCACGATACGGCAACCGAGCTCGACCGACTGCGCCTGGCGTTGCCGGGACTTACCATCGAACGCCTTCACGGCCGCATGCCGGCGGGGGAGAAGGACCGCGTGATCGCTGCCTTCAAGCGTGGCGAGATCGACGTGCTCGTATCGACCACGGTGGTCGAGGTGGGCGTCGACGTGCCCAACGCCACCGTCATGGTCATCGAGAACGGTGAGCGCTTTGGCTTGGCGGCCCTGCACCAGTTGCGCGGTCGCGTGGGCCGCGGCAGCGTGTCGGGCACCTGCCTGGTCATGACGCACTCCAAGGGCAATGGCGGCGCCTCGGCGGCACAAGACCGCCTCCAGTCGCTCGAGAAGACCTCGGACGGCTTTACGCTCGCCCAGATGGACCTGCGTCTGCGCCACGAGGGCGAGATCCTGGGTTATCGCCAGCACGGCGGCGTGACCCTGCGCTTTGTGGACCTGGACGCCGACGAGGATCTTATCGAATGGGCCCATTTGGACGCGGTCGAGCTCTTGCGGTATGCTTGCAACCTTGACTCCGTGGCGACGCGTCCCTTGCGCGATGCGGTCGCCACGCGCTATCGACATATCTTTAAGGAGGTCAGCGGAGGATGAGAATCATCGGCGGTGAATGGCGCGGCCGCAAGATCGAAGAGCCGCGTGGGCGCGATGTCACCCGTCCCACGACCGATCGCGTGCGCGAGGCATGCGCGTCCATGGTCATGTCAGCGTTCGATTTCGGTTTGGACGAGGTTCGCGTGCTGGATGCCTTTGGCGGCTCCGGTGCCCTGGGAATTGAGATGCTCTCGCGTGGCGCCCGCACGCTCACCACGTTCGAGATTGATCGCAATGCCGCCCGTCTGATCACCAAGAATATCGAGTCGCTGTGCCGCGACCGCTCGCGCTGGCGCGTCGTTACCGGTGATGTGCTGGCGAGTGCCTCGCGCGGCCGTGTGCCGGGTGGTCCCTTTGACCTGATCTTGCTCGACCCGCCCTATGCCTTTGGCGCCGAGCCGGTCGAGGAGCTGCTGCAAAATCTTTCCCAGCAGCGACTGCTGGCGCCCGGGGCCTTTGCCCTGTTTGAGCCTGCCGCAGCCGATGCAGGTGCTCATCCGGCTTGTTTTAAGACCGTGCGAGAGAAGCGCTACGGCATTACCTCGGTTGACTTGCTGCGCTGGGTGGCCGAGGACGAGAACGACCATGCTGACGAGAACGAAAATGACGAGGATGTGCCTTCGGAGGACGCCCATGAATGACACCATCAACCGCGTAATCGTCCCGGGCACCTTCGATCCCATCACCTTTGGCCATATCGACGTGATCCGCCGAGCTCGCCGTATCTTTCCCAGCGTGATCGTCGCCGTGGCCGAATCGCAGGGTAAAAACGGCGTGGGTACCACCTTTATGCTCGACGAGCGCGTGGCGCTGGCCCGCGAGGCTCTCGGTGATTTGGACGGCGTCGAGGTACTGCCCTTCACTGGCCTGCTGGTCGACTTTGCACGTGAACAGAGGGCGGGTGCCGTCGTTAAGGGTCTGCGCGCCATGACCGACTTTGAGTACGAGTTGCAGCAGGCAGACCTCAACTATCGCCTGGATAGCGAGCTGGAGTCCATCTTTGTCATGAGTGCTCCGCAGTACGGCTATATCTCGAGTTCGGTGGTGCGCCAGATCGCGTCGCTTGGCAGCGACGTGTCGACGTTTGTGCCGCCCAACGTGGTCGAAGCGCTCAAACATCGCTTTTCGTGACGTTTTTTATTGCCTGGTGGCATGTGGTAAACTAACACGATAATATGTTACCTATGAAAGGAGACCGGATGCCGGGCGAGAATTTTCCTGGCGACAGGATCGTGAGTCTTGTCGACGAGCTCGAGGGGCTCATCGAAGAGGCTAAGACGCCGTTCGGCAAGAACGCCCAGATGAAGGTTATCGACGCCGACGTCTTCTTTAACATCCTCGATGAGATCCGCATGAGCTATCCCGAGGAGTGGCAGAAGTCCCGCCGTATCCTCAAAGAGCGCGAGGAGCTTATGGCCTCCGCCGCCGCACAGGCCGATTCCATCATTGCCGATGCTCAGCAGCAGGCGCTCACCATTGCCGGTGAGCAGGAGATCGTCCGCTTAGCCCAGCAGCAGGCTGACGACATCCGCGACCGTGCCCAGCAGTACGAGCGCGAGACGCGTTATGCCGCCGAGGATTACGCCGAGCAGGTCTTTACGCACCTCGAGGAGAACCTTAAGAGTCTGACCGGCACCGTCACTCGTTGCCGTCAGCAGCTCAACGAGGGCGCCGCCCAGCAGAACGGTCAGTGGTAATGGCTGAGTTCCCGAGCGTAACCGTCGATCTTTCCGAGCAGCTCGAGTTTCCCGGAGACTCTTATCCGCTGACCGGCAAGGTCGATGTCGCCACCTACACGGTGGGCGAGAAGGAGTACCAGCTGCAGGACGGCATTTCCTACGACGTGGTCTTTACCAACGCCGGTACCGGTGTTCTGCTTTCGGGCATGGTCCGCGCTCACGCCACCGGCGAGTGCGATCGCTGCCTGGAGCCCGCATCGTTTGATATCGCAGGCGAGATCGAGGAGTTCTACCTCTTTAACGAGCCCGAGGACCCCGAGGCCTACGAAGACGGCTACGAGCTCCTGGGCGAGGATCGCATTGTCGATCTGGGCGAGCCCATCAACGACGCGGTCGTCATGGACACGCCGTTCGTCGTCCTGTGCAAGCCCGATTGCCGCGGTCTTTGCCCCACCTGCGGCATCAATCTCAACGTCGAGCAATGCGATTGCGCCGCCCAGGCGGAGGCCGAATGGGCTGCTGCCACGGAAAATCCATTTGCAGCATTAAAGAATCTCAAGCTTGACGAGTAAAACTGTGGTAGTATCGCTACTTGCGCGTAATCGCCACACTGGATAGTTCATAAGGAAGGTCACTATGCCCGTACCTAAACAAAAGCAGGGTCGTATCCGCACCCATACCCGCCGTTCCGCCAACATGAAGATCTCGGCTGCGGCTCAGTCCACGTGCCCCCGTTGCGGCGCTGTTAAGCTCCCGCACCACGTGTGCCCCAGCTGCGGTTTCTACAAGGACCGCGAGGTTATCGTTACCGAGTAACTGTATACTCTGGATGCGATGCCGTTCCAACTGGAACCACAATGGCCGGCTCAATGAGTCGGCCATTTTTGTATAAGGAGCATATGAAATGAGTAACGTTCGCGTTTGTGTAGACGTTGTGGGCGGAGACGAGAAGCCCCAGGTTGTCCTCGATGGTATCGAGGCTGCGCTTGCGGCAGATCCCGAGATCGAGGTCTTGGCCGTCGGTCCCGCCGAAATCGTCAACCCCTTTGCCGCAGCGCATGCCCGCGTGGAGGCCTTGGAGGCCCCCGATGTCATCAGCATGGAGGACGATCCCATCCGCGCCGTGATGACCAAGCGCAAGTCCTCGATCGTGCTTGCGTGCCGTGCCATTAAGAAGGGCAATGCGGACGCGTTTTTCTCGGCCGGCTCGACCGGTGCCATGACCGCTGCCGCCACGGCCTACGTCACGCCGTTTAGGTATTTGGCAGAGGGCAAGAAGCAGCCGGTCCGTCCGTGCCTTACCAACGCACTGCCCAATCGCGCCGGCGGCCTGACGGTGCTGTGCGATATGGGCGCCAATCCCGATGTCACGGTGGACGCCATGGTGCGCTTCGCCCAGATGGGCGCGGCCTATGCCCGCGTGGTTTTGGGCATTGAGCATCCTCGCGTGGGTCTGCTTGCCAACGGCACCGAGGACGAGAAGGGCTCTAACTTTACCAAGTCGTGCTTCCCGGCCATGAGGGCCGCGGTTCCCGGCTTTGTGGGCAACTGCGAGGGCACCGATCTTACGTCGGGCAATTTTGACGTCGTGGTCGCCGACGGCATGTCGGGCAACATTGCGCTCAAGGCCACCGAGGGCGCTGCCAAGTTTTTGCTTCAGGAGCTCAAAGGCGCCTTTATGTTCTCGCTCGGCACCAAGATTGCCGCGCTGCTCATCAAAAAGCAGATGCGCGAGATTAAGGCCAAGCTTTCGGGCGACGCCAAGGGCGGCGCGATCCTGCTGGGCCTGCGCGGCGTCGTGTTGATCGGCCACGGTGCCACGTCGGTCGAGGCCGTCAAGAACGGTACGCTTGCCGCGGCCCAGGCCGTACGTGCCGGTCTTGTCCATGACGTTGCCAATTCCATGGACGGTATCGTTTTATAAGAGCCCCGTTACGTGGCTCAACCTGTACCGTGTGGGGTAGAATCGGAGCCGTATTGCAATGCGGCCCCGATTGCCGTGTTGCGTTGTGTTCCATGACATACGAGAGGAAGCGCTATGGACCGCTCCGAAATCTTCGATAAGATCGCCGAAATCGCCGCTGACGTGCTGGGCGTCGATATCGCCGACATTAGCGACGAGACCACTTTTGACGATCTCGATG
>CABSBK010000054.1 GCA_902475865.1 uncultured Collinsella sp. | reverse complement strand
TAAGACGGGGCTTTTTTAGCTGCCCTATGTCAAATGCGGCCCCATGTTTTGAAGGCTACGGATGGGGTAGCTAAAAAAGCCCCGTCCCAAAAAGACTACCCCTACCTTACACAACGGTAAGGCAAGCGTAAGCCATATCGATGGTAGCCGACTCGTCTTCTTGCGACTATAGATGCCGTAGACTAATTGCAAGAAAGGACTCGGTATGCAAACCACGCACATGGCGACCCCGGTACTGGAGGTCGCGCATCTCGAAAAGGTATACGGAGCGCTGGGCAACGTGACCCGCGCGCTCAACGACGTCAGCTTTACCGTCAACCGCGGCGAATTTGTTGGCATCATGGGCGCTTCGGGCTCGGGCAAGTCGACGTTGCTCAATTGCGTCTCGACCATCGATAGCGCCACGAGCGGCACGATCCGCATCAACGGCCAGGACGTGACGCGCATGAAGCAGGCCAAGCTCTCGCAGTTCCGCCGCGAGGAGCTCGGCTTTATCTTCCAGGACTCCAACCTGCTCGATACGCTCACAGCACGCGAGAACATCGCCCTGCCGCTCACCATCGCCCGCACAAACTCGGCAGAGATCTCGACTCGCGTGCAGGATGTGGCAGCGCGCCTGTCCATCAGCCAGGTGCTCGACAAGTATCCCTACCAGATGTCCGGCGGTCAGCAGCAGCGCGTTGCCGCGGCTCGCGCGCTCGTCACCGACCCCACCATGATCATGGCCGACGAGCCCACCGGCGCCCTCGATTCTAAAAGCGCTCGTCTGCTGCTCGAGAGCCTGGAGGCCCTTAACCGCCGCCTGCGCGCCACCGTGCTCATGGTCACGCACGACAGCTTTGCCGCCAGCTACACGAGCCGTGTGCTGTTCATTCGCGACGGCAAGATCTTCACCGAGCTGCGCCGCGGCGACACCGACCGCCGAGAGTTCTTCGACCGCATTATGGAGGTCGTTGCCATGATGGGCGGTGAGGGCTCCGATGCTCTGTAAACTCGCTTGGGGCAACGTCCGCCGCGCCGGCCGCGACTACCTCGTCTACCTTTTGACGCTCACCCTGGGCGTCACGGTCTTCTATGCCTTTAACACCATCTCGATGCAGGTTGACATCGCCGGAATCGATGAAGAGGGCTTGGCGCAGGTAATGGGCAGCATGCTCGGCGACCTGACGTACTTTTTGGCCGGTGTCATGGCCTTTTTGATGGTGTATGCCAATAACTTCATCATGAAACGCCGCAAGAAGGAGTTTGGCCTGTACCAGGTGCTCGGCATGGGGCGCGGGCGCGTCGCCACGATCATGGCGCTCGAGACGGTGATTGTCTCGGTCGGCGCCTTTGTCGCCGGCATTGTGCTGGGTGTGGGACTCTCCCAGCTCATGACGTTCTTTACGGCCTCGCTCTTTAAGACACAGATCGCCAATTTCCACTTCTTTTTCTCGGTGCATGCGTTCAATCTGACCCTTGCCTGCATGCTCGTAATGTTTGTGCTCACGCTACTGCTGAACCTTCGCGCCGTGCGTCGTACCAAACTCATCGAGCTTATGGGTGCCGAGCGTCGCAACGAGAGCATCAAGACACGCAACCCCTGGATCGCGATTGCCATCTTTGCCGTGGGCGTGGTGCTTGTGGGCGTGGCCTATTACCGTCTGCTACGTGATGGGTTCCCGCTAACCGCGACGGACAGCAAGCTGCAAGAGGCCATGAACCAGTTTGGTATTACAACCGCTATGGTTACCGTGGGCACCTTTGCCCTGTTCTGGGGACTCTCGGGCATGCTCATTAAGCTGCTGCAGAGCCTGCGCGGCGTGTATTGGCGCGGCCTCAACATGTTTACCGTGCGCCAGCTTGCGGCCAAGGTCAACACGGTGTGCTTTTCGATGGGCGTCATCGCGATGCTCCTGTTTTTGGCCATCACCTCGGTGACGTGCGGTATGTCGATTGCCAACGTGATGAACGAAAACCTGGAGCGCTATAATCCGGCCGACATGTCGCAGACGTATGTCTATTACACGCCCGATACGCTCGACTACTACAAAGAGTATGTCAATCCGTCTGAGGCCGATCGCATGGTGCTGGCCGATAGTACGGTCGATTTGTACTCCGCATGGCACGGCGATCGTGTCGACCCCGATAACGTTGCAGACGGTATTAAAGGCAAGTCGGCGGACAACAACGACGAGACCGGCAAGAAGGTCAATATTGCCGATGTTGCCGGTGAGCATGTGCAGATCGATTCGTATCTGAGTTACCCGCTTGGCGGTTCGGATCCTTCGGTGACTCCAAGTGAAATGTGCAAGGCCATGGGCGAAAAGCTTCCCAAGGCGTTCGGGGGTAGCAATGCCGATGCGATGGGTCTGTTTGTGACGCCGGCGAGCCAGTACAACAAACTGCGCCAGATGATGGGCGAGGAGCCGGTGCACATCGGTCACGACCAGTATCTGCTCACGTGTGATATGGGCGGCGAGCTGGTCGACCTGTACACCAAGTATATGGCTGGCGGCCATACCCTTACCTTGGGCGGGCATACGCTCAAGCCCGCAACCGATAAGTCGGACGAAGATACGGCGGCCATCGCCAACTCGGCGATGGGCAGTAATGGGGGTACCGTCGTCGTTGCCGACGAGCTGTTGTCCCAACTTAATCTGCAGCCGTATTCCAGTAGTCTGCTCGTTAACTACAAACAGGGGATGGATACGACCGAGGCAGACGAGAGTATTAAATACACTGTGCTCGACAATCTGCTCGTTGACGGCAAGGAGCCGGGGTCGTGGGGAACCTTCATCACGCGCTCCGAGATGTACACGCAAGCAGCGCAAATGAACGGTCTTATTAGCTACCTAGCCATTTACATCGGCTTTGTATTGCTCGTTGCATGCGCGGCGATTCTGTCGATCCAGCAACTCTCCAACGTGGCCGACGGCAGCCGCAGCTATCGTGTGCTGGCACAGATCGGCTGTGAGGACCGCCAGATTCGCCATTCGGTGATGGCGCAGCAAGCGGTGTTCTTCCTGTTCCCTCTGGCAGTGGGCCTGGCGCACTCCTTTGTGGCACTTAAGGTGATCATCGAGCTGGTGAGCATATTCGGAAATATGAGCATCGGCGGCACCGTGGGCCTCACCTGTGTAATCTTCCTGGCAGCATACGGTGGCTACTTCCTGGTGACCTACCTCATGAGCGCCGGAATGGTGCAGGCTGCCATCGCCACCCGCTACAGCGAATAGGCGGCCTAAAGTAAAACAATCGCAGGTTGAGCATAAGTCAGCGAAAGCGCCCCTAGGCGAGCAAGGTGACGTGAAAGAGGAGGGAAGCGTACTTCGGTACGCGACCGACGATTGAACGTCAGATTGCCGCTTAGGGGCGTTTGCAGCGTCGAGCCGTTACGGCGTTTGGTAAAACGCCGTAATTTAAACTGCTTGTGCCAGCTTCTCGGCTCGCTCGGCGGCGGCGAGTGCCTCGATCACGGTGCCGAGCTGGTCGCCCAGAAGAACGCCGTTGTAGGTGGAGTTGAAGCCGATGCGGTGATCGGTCACGCGGTCCTGGGGCTGGTTGTAGGTACGGATCTTCTCGGAACGGTTGCCGTGGCCGATCTGGCTCTGGCGCTCGGCGCCGAGCTCGGCCTGCTGCTTCTCGAGTTCCATCTCGTACAGACGGGCACGCAGCATCTGCATGCAGACCTCGCGGTTCTGGATCTGGGAGCGCTGCTCCTGCGACTGCACCACGGTGTTGGTGGGCAGGTGAGTGATACGCACGGCGGAGTAGGTGGTGTTAACGCACTGACCGCCAGGGCCCGAAGCGCAGTAAGTGTCGATACGCAGGTCGGACTGGTTGATCTGGACGTCAATCTCCTCGGCCTCGGGAAGCACTGCGACGGTTGCCGTGGAGGTCTGGATGCGGCCCTGGGACTCGGTCTTGGGAACGCGCTGGACACGGTGCACGCCGGACTCGAACTTCATGACGGAGTAGACGCGGTCACCCTCGACCTTGAACTCGATGGACTTAAAGCCGCCGGCCTCGCTGGGACTGGAATCGAGCACGGTGGTCTTCCAGCCACGCGACTCGCAAAAGCGCTGGTACATCTTGTACAGGTCGCCGGCGAAGATGGCCGCCTCGTCGCCACCGGCGGCGGAGCGGATCTCGACGATGGTGTTCTTGTCGTCGTTGGGGTCGCTCGGGATGAGCATGTACTTGATGTCTTCCTCGAGCTGGGGAAGCTTGGCCTCGTTTTCGGAGATGTCCATCTGGAGCATCTCCTTCTCATCGGCATCGGTAGTATCGTGGAGCATTTCCTTGGCAGCCTCGATGTCGTCGAGCGCGCCGATGTACTCGCGCGAGGCAGCAATGAGGTCGGACTGGTGCGCGTACTCCTTGTTGAGACGCGTGAACTCCTTGATGTCGGAGGCGACGGCCGGGTCGGACAGCTTCTTCTCGAGCTCCTCGTAGGCCTTGATGATCTTTTCGAGCTTGTCGCGCATGGCAGGACTCCTTTATATGCGTGAAGATGAAAATCGGCAGAGTTGATGGGGCGCATGGCGCCACTGCGGGGGTAAGCCCAGCTAGAACATGTCGATCTTCAGATACATGCGCATCCCTTCGCGTGTGGGGTACATAGTTGCGGTCTAACCCATACATGATAGCGTGCGCAGACAAACCTGCATATAACCCGCACGGAATGAGTAGACGTAGCCGTTGGGTATGTTCCTTAATGACTAGTCGTTTAAGAACGTTCCCAACGGCCAACAAAGGGACTGTCGCTTTGTCACATTCTAGAGCGTGTGGAGCAAGGCGATGAGGAAGCGGGCACCCTGGAGGTAGGCGCGGCGGGTAATGCGCTCGTTAGTGCCGTGGACACCGCGCTCGCACTCGTCATCGTCGACCACAAACGCCGAAAAACGAATGCACTCGGAGCAAATGCGCTGATAGTTGGCAGCGTCGGTCGCGCCGATGACAGTTGAGGGGACGATGCTGACAGGAGCCCCGCCCGTCGTAGATGATCCGTTTTCCTCCGTCCCCTTTGGATCACGGAAATAGCGGGCGGCAATGGCGCGAACGGCCTCAAGTCCCGGTCCGCCGACACGCGGGGACGGCGAGGGCTCGGAGCTGCCGGGGCCGAGTTCGACCTCCACACGTCCGGCAAGGCCCGCCGCGGCAACGGCCTCGCAGCAGCAGGTAACGACATCGGCCACGCCCGTACCCTCGAGCATGCGGAAGTTGATATTGGCCCACATATCCTGTGGCATCACGTTAGCGCCAGTGCTGCCGCCCTCGATCTGCGTGGGCGCGCAGGTGGTCGTCACCAGCGGATAGAGCTTGTTGTTGACGAGGCAATCGCGGACAATGGCATCCCCGTTGGCGGCAATCTCATCCACCGTGTAGAGCCCCAGCTCGACGAGCTGTGCGGCAAGCAGGTCCGTGACGCGCGTCGGCCACTCGATATCGCAGATTGCGGCGATGGCGCGGCTCAGCACCTCGAGCGATGTACCGCCGTAGGGGTTGGACGAATGCCCGCCCTCACTCTTCGTCTTGAGCACGATGTCGGCGTAGCCCTTCTCGGCAAGGTCGGCATGCATAAGCCAGCCCTCGCCCGCGCCGTACTCGGCAGCCGAAACAATACGGTAGTCGCCCTCGTCGATCAGGTATTCAAGTTCAACGCCGCGTTCCTCGAGCACGCGGCCGATTGCTCCCGCGCCGTGCTGCGTAGTTTCCTCGTCCTGGCCAAAGGCGAGCAGCAGCGTGCGCTCGTGCTCCCAGCCGTGCGTCAGCGCATACTCAACCGCCTCGAGAATGCCTGCGACCTGGTCCTTCATGTCGATAGCGCCGCGACCCCAAATGTAGGTGTCGTCCACGTGGCCACTAAAGGGGGCATGCGTCCAGTCAGCCTCGGTGCCGGGCACCACGGGGACCACGTCCATGTGGCCCATGAGCATGACGGGTTTGAGGGCGGGGTCAGAACCGCTAAGCGTCACCAATAGCGAATGGTCGATAAGCTCGACCTCGCCCGCCGCAAACACGCGCGGCCAGGCCTGCTGCATATAGACGCGCAGGTCGTCGAAGGGCTGCCAGTCCACCGCCTCGGCATCCATGCTCGAGACAGTCGGAAACGACAGCACGCGGCCCAAGCGCTCGCACGCGCCAGCTTCGTCCAAATCGGCAAAATCATCCTCATGCGCAAAGAAGCGCCAAACCTCGGCCATGGCATCCTTTCGATTGTGATGACGAGGGCCGCCCCACCGGAGCGGCCCTGCCACATAAGCGTTTGCGGTCGATTATTTGTCCTCGAGATAACGCGAGAGGAACTCGCGGGTGCGCTGGTGCTTGGGGTTGCCGAAGAGCTCGGCCGGCGCGGCATCCTCGAGTACCACGCCCTTGTCCATAAAGACCACGCGGTCGGACACCGTGCGGGCAAAGGCCATCTCGTGCGTGACGACGACCATGGTCATGCCGTCGGCCGCGAGCTTGCGCATAACCTCGAGCACCTCGCCCACGATCTCGGGGTCGAGTGCGGAGGTCGGCTCGTCGAACAGCATGATCTGCGGATTCATGCACAGGGCGCGCGCGATGGCCACGCGCTGCTTTTGACCACCGGACAGGCGACCCACGGCGGCGTGCGCGAACTTTTCGAGCCCCACGCTCGTCAGATGCTCCATCGCGACCTTCTCGGCCTCGGCCTTGCTCATCTTTTTGAGCGTGACGGGCGCAAGCGTGCAGTTGTCGAGCACGTCCATGTTGTTGAACAGGTTGAAGCCCTGGAACACCATGCCGATGTCCTCACGCAGCTTGTTAATGTTGCAACGCTCGGCCGTGAGGTCCTGGCCATGGAACCAGATGTGGCCCGCGTCCGGGGTCTCGAGCAGGTTGAGGCAGCGCAGGAAGGTCGACTTTCCCGAGCCCGAGGCACCGATGATGGTAACGACCTCGCCGTGGTTAACGGACAGGTCGATGCCCTTGAGCACCTCGAGCGAACCGAAGCTCTTGCGCAGGCCCTCGACGCGGATGAGCGGCTCATTGGTCTGTGCGGCGGCCGCAACGCCGGTAGTGGCGGTATCTGCCATGATGATTCTCCTCGTCTTAAGCCTAGTTAGAGCTGGGCAGCGTGGCAGGGGCCTCGGCGCCGAGCTTTTTGCCAAAGGCTTCGAGCAGGCGGCTCGCCACGAGCGTCAGGATCAGGTA
>CABSBK010000053.1 GCA_902475865.1 uncultured Collinsella sp. | reverse complement strand
TTTTAGCAGCTGGAACAGTTCAAGAAGGGTCATGCAGCTTGCCTTTCATTTCCCCAGTTCGGATTGACAAAACTGTCCGTATGTTATCGCATCTTTTTACCGAGACCAAACTCTATACATAAGAAACAGGCTCTCCTGTAAAAATGTCGGAAGCAATCGTAAAATTGCACAACAACGCCGCACCCGAAAGTCAAATGCGGCGTCTACATCAATATCTATGTTGTATCGCTATGCGAATGGCTCGTCCTGCTGTATGGGAAACGTCACCGAAATGGTGGTTCCCACGCCCAACTCGCTCGACAGATCGAGCGTGGCGTGATGATACAGGGCCGCATGCTTGACAATGGCAAGCCCCAGACCGGTTCCGCCGCGTGCCTTGGACCTACTCTTGTCCACGCGATAGAACCGCTCAAATACCTTGCCCTGCTCTTCAGGCGCGATACCGATTCCCGTGTCGGCGACCGCAAGGAACGGATGGCCTTCGTCGTTGGTGCCGCACTGCAGCGTAACCGTACCGCCGGGTCGATTGTAGCGGATGGCGTTGCTTGCCAGATTATAGATGAGCTCGTCAATCAAGCGCGACACGCCCTCGATGACCACAGGCTTGGTCTCATGACTTATCGTCACATTCGCCTGACGGGCGACCTGTTCAAGACGCTGCTCGACCGCGTAGATGGCACGCGAGAGCTCAATAGGCTCCGTGGACCCAATGGGCACCGCCTCGCCCTCAGCTGCACGCTCGGCCTCGTCCAAGTTAGACAGCGTAAGGATATCGTTGACAAGCGCTGCCAAGCGGCCCGCCTCACGATAGATGCGACCGCCAAAGTTGCGCAGGTCGCCCTCGCCCTCGACCATGCCGTTTGCGATGAGCTCGGCATAGCCCGAAATCGCCGTAAGCGGCGTCTTGAGCTCATGGGTGATATTCGCCGTGAACTCGCGGCGCATACGGTCGTTGTCCGCTAGCACCGCCATTTGGCGCTTGAGTTCCTGGCGCTGCGACTCGATACGCTCAAGCATGGGGACCATCTCGGCATAGGCGTGCTCATAGCTACGGCGTGGGTGGTCCAAATCCACCTCTTGCAACGGCGCGATGATGGCACGGGACTCGCGGCGCGCCATAAAAAACGAGAGTACCGCACCCGCTGCTGCGATAAGCAGCATCGGCGCCACCATCGACAGCAAAATCGCCGCAACGCCAGGCTGGGCCTGCGCCAAGCGGACAACCTGGCCGTTATCAAGGGCGACGGCGCGATACAGCATAATCTCGTCGAGCGTAGAGCTTGCGCGCTCCGCGGAACCCAAACCACTCTCAAAGGCCTCGATGACCTCGGGGCGATCGCCATGGTTGGGCAGTGTGGAAGGCGACGCCTCGTTGTCGTAGGCAACCGATCCATCCTTGTTAATCAGCGTGATGCGCAAGTCCTCGCGATCGAGACTACGCAAGAACGGGATGGGCTCCTGCTGTTCGTCGAGAGCGGCAGCAATGAGCTCGGTTTCCTGCGCCAGATTGGCACTCGTGGCATCCGCCAAGGTGTTTTGCACAAAGAACGCACCCAGCACCGTAAACGCCACGATAACCGCCATGGCGCAGACAAAGATCGTCACAAAAACGCGGTGCGACAGCGTATGTTTTCCCTGGGGGGCGAAGACCACGGGTTACTCCTCCGATGCGGTGGCCGCGGCGTCGTCACCTTCGGCACCATCACCGGCAGAAGGCTCGGCCAAGCGGTAGCCCACGCCGCGCACGGTCTCGATGGCGCCGGCATGCTCGCCCAGTTTTTGGCGAAGCGTCTGCACGTGCACGTCAACGGTGCGCGAACCGCCGTCGAAGTCCCAGCCCCACACGCTCTGCAGCAACGACTCGCGGGTAAAAACCACGCCGGGCTTGCGCATGAGGTACTCGAGCAGGTCGAACTCGCGCAGGGTGAGCTTAAGCGGCTCGCCGGCAACGGTCACCTCGCGATGGCTGGGCGAGAGCACGATGTCGCCCACGCTGAGCACATCGCTCGCCTGCTTGACCATGCCGCCGCGACGCAGCAGTGCGCGGCAGCGGCTCGCAAGCTCCATGAGCGAAAACGGCTTAGTCAGGTAATCGTCGGCACCGCCATCGAGCGCCATCACCTTGTCGAGCTCGGTATCCTTGGCGGTAAGCATCATGATGGGCACCGTCGCCGTCAGGCGATCGGCACGCAGGCGACGCATAATCGCCAAGCCATCGGTATCGGGCAGCATGATGTCGAGCAGGACGGCATCGGGTACCCGTCGCGCCACGGCAGCTTTAAACTCGCCATCGCACGAAAAGCCCTCGGCCTCGATTCCCTGCTTGCGCAGCGCATAGACCGTCAAATCCCTGATGTTGTCATCGTCCTCGACGTAATAGATCATGTTGAACCCCTTTGCGGCCGGCATGACCGCATCTTAACCCTAAAGGTACCTTTACTAGATGGTATCAGCCAAAACGTCCCGTCAAATAATCCGCCGTGCGCGGATCGGTCGGATTCTTGAAGAGTTGCGCGGTGGGCGCATGCTCCACCAACTCACCCAGCAAGAAAAACGCGACCGAGTCGGAGATACGCGCCGCCTGCTGCATATTGTGCGTAACGACCACGAGCGTGCAGGTCTCTTTGAGCTCGCAGGCCAGCTGCTCCACCACCAGCGTCGACACAGGGTCGAGTGCCGAGGTCGGCTCGTCCATCAGCAGAATGTCGGGCTGCACGGCAAGCGCGCGGGCGATGCACAGACGCTGCTGCTGGCCGCCCGAAAGACCCAGACCCGACTCTTTGAGCTTGTCCTTGGCCTCGTCCCACAGGGCGGCGCGTCGCAGGGAGTCTTCGACCAGCTCGTCGAGCACGACGCGATCGCGCACACCCATACCGCGCGGCCCATAGGCGACGTTGTCGTAGATGCTCATGGGAAACGGGTTGGGGCGCTGGAACACCATGCCCACGCGCTGGCGAAGGCGGCAGATGTCGTAGTCGCCCAGGATATCTTGACCATCGAGCGCAATCTTGCCCTCGATTCGGCAGTCCTTGATGCCGTCGTTCATGCGGTTAAAGCAGCGCAGCAACGTGGACTTTCCGCAGCCCGAAGGCCCGATGAACGAGGTAATCTGCTTGTCGCGGATCTTGATATTCACGTCCTTGAGCGCATGGTGGTCGCCATAGAACAGGTCGAGGCCCTCAACATCGATTCGCGTCGGCGAGGCGGCAAGATCCTCTGCCGTGGGGCGAGTCGCATCCCCAACCTCGCGCTCGTGCGCGGCCTCGGCCTGCGCTTTCATGAGTTCTTCAAGCTCCGTGGGCTCCACAGCCGCA
The DNA here is from genome assembly GCA_902475865.1 of uncultured Collinsella sp. GTDB lineage: Bacteria > Actinomycetota > Coriobacteriia > Coriobacteriales > Coriobacteriaceae > Collinsella. The sequence goes on along the minus strand of CABSBK010000053.1, from coordinate 3,921 downwards.
GCAGCCGTCATACCGCATACCTCCACATCGATATCAATTCAGCAGTATCGATAGTAGGAATCGCGGCTCATATGCACGTGAGCGCATTGTCAAGTGTTTGTAAGGGCACACTGGCTATGCGGCGGGCAGCTCGATGGTGAATATCGTGTGTTCGGGCGTCGATTCACATGCAACGGTACCGCCGTGCGCGCATACGATCTCCTTGGCGATGGCAAGCCCCAGTCCAGCGCCGCCGCGATTGGTCGCACGCGCCGCATCCAGGCGATAGAACTTCTCAAAGATCACCTTGAGCTTTGCCTCAGGGATGGGATCGCCCTGATTGATAAAGCGCACGCGCACGCCACCGCCGTCCCGGCGTCTGGCCTCGATCGTGATGGTAGAGACCTCATAGCTATAGGCAATAGCGTTTTTCATGATGTTGTTGAACACGCGAGCCATTTTGTCGCCATCCACGAGCACCGTCAGGTCCTCGCGAATATCAACTTGGACTTCCTTATGCTGCTCGTTGAGGATGGGATAGAACTCGTCAGCCACCTGAGCCAGCAGCAACCCCAGATCAACATAGCCGCGCGTGAGCACGATATCGTGGAAGTCAAAGCGCGTGATATCGAAGAACTCTTCGATGAGCGTATCGAGCCGGTGCGCCTTGTCGAGCGCCACGCCCGTAAAGTGCGCACGTTGCTCAACCGGCAGCTCGGGAGCCTCTTGCAGCAGCGAAAGATAGCCCACCACACTGGCAAGCGGGGTGCGTAGGTCATGTGCCAAGTACGTGACCAAATCGTCCTTGCGATGCGACTCGTCACGCAGAGCTTGCTGCACCTTGCGCTCACGGTCACGCACGCGGTTAAGGGCGCCCTCGACCTCCAAGAAGTCGCCGTCGATGTTATCCCAGGTGTCGGGGTGATCGATCAGGCGATCTTGAATACGAGCGGCCAGCACACAATCGGCATGCTGCTCGCCCTGTTCGTAGCCCTGGTAGTACAGGGCGCGGCCGCACAAGAACAGCACGCACGCGGCAAGCGCCAGCACAAAGCCAAGCATGTTGAATACAAAGCCGGCATCGAACAGCACCGGCCCTTCGATGCCGCCGAGCGCCATGGCGCCAATCGCCAACGTCATGGCCCACGCGGCGCCGCCAATCACCATGCAGCGGCGCACGATCTCAAATCGATCGATTAGCAAAAAGCCGACAAGCAGCACCGCCAAGATTCCAGCGATGTTGTCGATGCCAATCAGCAGCAGGGTCAGCAAAAAGAGCAGCACCGTTGCAAGCGCGCGGTTGTCGACGACCGACCTCACGTATTCAAAGAGTCGATCGGGCACCTCGAACGCTTGCCTATCGTCTTTTGTCATATCAAGATCCTCACAAGCGAAAAGCGTTATTCGATGATGTAGCCGACGCCCCAGACGTTTTTGATAAAGCGCGGCTTTTGTGCGTCGTCGCCGATCTTTTCGCGCAAGTGGCGAATGTGCACCATCACCGTATTGTTGGAGCCGGGCATAAAGTCCTCGTTCCACACCGCGCGGAACAGGTCCTCCACGGCCACCACGCTGCCGCGATGCTCGACCAGATACAGCAAGATTGAATACTCGGTGGGTGTGAGGCGTACCGGCGCACCGTCCACCGTTACGGAACGAGCGTCGCGGTTGATCTCCAAGCCGTCGAGCTGAATGGTCGGCGACTCGGCCGCCTGCGCACGGCTACCGTAGCTGGTATAGCGGCGAAGCTGAGCGTGCACGCGCGCGATGAGCTCCAGCGGACGGAACGGCTTAACCACGTAATCGTCCGCGCCAAGCGAAAGGCCCTCGATCTTGTCTTGCTGGGCATCGCGCGCCGTCAGCATGATCACGGGATAGGTATGGCTGGAACGGATCGTACGCAGCAGCTCAAAGCCATCGATATCGGGCAGCATGACATCCAGCAGCGCCAGATCGAATTCCTGCTCCAAGATTGCCTTGGCAGCATCGGCCCCGCTATAGGCAATCTGGACATCAAAGCCCTCTTTGGTTAGGTAGATACCAACCAAGTCGGCGATGGCCTTTTCGTCATCAACTACCAAAATGCGCTCGTTCATGCGTGCTCCTCTCGCGCTCCATTATGCCCGAGGCGACGCACGCCACACACAACAAGCGTGGGTGATTAAGTCGGCCTTAAGCACCCTTGTGCCCGTTCGAGCGCGGATGTGGACCACGCACGCACGCGATGATCGCCGACGACGGCAAACGATATACTCTAGTTCCAGAAGAGACCATCCCGTCGAAAGCGAAACCTGTGAAGACCCTCACCTCTTTTGCAAAGCGCTCAGCCCAGCTTGCCGCCGGCTTTGTCTGCGCTATCGCCCTTGCCGCTGGCGTGCCCACCGTCGCTGGCGCCCAAGTGCTCACGACCGACAATGTTTGCGGCAAAACCGCCGATGCGCGCGGCATCTCGGCCGAAAACCTGCCCGATATCGATGCGACCAATGCCCTCGTCATGGGCAAAGACGGCACCGTCTACTATGGGCGCGGCGCCGATGGGCAGGTCAAAATCGCCTCGATCACCAAGGTCATGACCGCAATCCTAACCGTCGAGAATTGCAAGATGGACGAGAAGGTCACGGTGAGCAACGCCGCAGCCACCGTGGGTAATTCGACCGCCGGCTTGCTCGAAGGCGACGAGCTTACCGTGGAGCAGGCACTGCGCGGCCTGATGATTCCCTCGGGCAACGACGCCGCCATCGTGCTCGCCGAATATGTGGGCAAGAAAATCGACCCTAAGACCAAAGACGCCGAGGCCACATTTGTGAAGGCCATGAACGAGCGCGCTAAGAAGCTCGGCTGCACCGGCACACTTTTTGAAAACCCGCATGGTCTGGACTTTGATGAGTGGGCTGGCGATATGCACTCAACCGCACACGACGTAGCGCTGATGATGCAGGAGGCCATGAAAAACGACACGATCCGCGAGGTCGTAGCGAGCGAGGATTCCTGGATCGAGGTCACGGGCGCCGACGGCACCGACCATTCGCATTCCATGGACACGCATAACTATTTGCTGGGCCAAGATGGCAACATCGGTGGCAAGACCGGCACCACCGACGATGCAGGCTATTGCTTTACGGGTGCCTACAACCGCGATGGCGACGAGATCTACACCGTCGTTTTGAACTCCACCACCACCGACCAGCGCTTTACCGATACCGCAACCCTTGCCAATTGGTACTACGGTCACAAGGTGACGGTCGCAATCGCCAACACGCAGGAAAAGACCGCCAACGGCAACCCGCTTATGGCACGCATTGGTCAAACCGACTGGACGGATAAGACGATCGACGCCACGCTCGCCGATCCCACAGCGCAAGCGACCGTGTTTTCCCTTGCCGGCGAGGTGACCGAAAAGGTTAGCTACGACGATCTTTCGGGCACGGTGCATGTGGGCGACAAGGTGGGCAGCGTTACGCTCAAGCAGGACGGCACCAAGATCGCCGTCATGGACCTGGTTGCCGACGAGGAAGGCTCGGGGCCGAATCCCATTGAATGGCTACTCGTGAAGCTCGATCGCTTAGGCCGCCGCATTGACAACCGTCCACTTGTGGCAGAGAGCGAGACCGTAGCCAAGGCGCCCAAGGCGTAGGGCGCAAGAATAATAAGCTCACTGAAAGGAGGCGTCCGAAAGGATGCCTCCTTTTTTGAGGGTTCGAATCCCCAGCCGCCATTCTTGATAATAAAAAAGGGCCCCAAATGGGACCCTTCTTCAAATTCGTACTGGCGGAGAGCTGGGGATTCGAACCCCAGATGCCCTTTTGGGGCATACTCGCTTAGCAGGCGAGCACCTTCGGCCTCTCGGTCAGCTCTCCGTAACAGCCGTAATATCATACCCCACTCGGCCCCAACAGTACAAGAAAAGAAATGCAAGTCTTCAGAATTCCCCTGCAGATACAC
>CABSBK010000052.1 GCA_902475865.1 uncultured Collinsella sp. | reverse complement strand
CGTACGTCACAAAATCCTTTGTCGTCAGATGATTCCAAAGCACTGGACCGCCATGCGCAGCATCGAATGGATCGTATTGGTGATAGATGTGATACGTATCACCGATCTGCACCAAACCGTTGGGGTCGTTGAGCCAGCCAAGCTCAGGCTCCACATGGAACAGGAGCCTATCGGGGTCGGACGCGACGCGAGCCGCTGTCTCATCCTGTCCGGCTCGCCACTGCTCATAGTCCGCGCGTGTCACCTTATTTTTTTGATTAAACATCGCCGTTGACTTTCTCGTCTATGGGGAAGGACGTTCGACTCACACGAGTCGCACGCCCTTCCCCAAATGGACTTATCCTCAGATTACGCTGAACGGCTCAACTAGAAGCTAACGTCGAAGCCAGCGCCAGCGCCCTCTTCATCGGTGGTCGGCACGCCCTTTGCCTTGTTGTAGGCAAAGATCAAGACGATTGGCACGATGAAGGCGATGAGATTGCCAGCCACATACCACACGAGCGTCTCGGGCGTGACGATGAGCAGGCCAAGCACTCCGGTCAGACCCTGACCGATGGCGCGCACCTCAAAGAGCTTCACGAAGGCACCGCCGCAGCCTGCACCGATGCATGCGCAGACGAACGGAATGATCGAGTAGCGCATGTTTGCAGCGAAGATTGCGGGCTCGGAGATACCGACCAGCGTCGGGATAAAGGACGACATGCAGATGTTGCGCTCTTTGGAGTGCTTCTTGTGAATGAGATACATGCCGATGGCGCCGCCGCCCTGGGCGATGATGGAAACCGACCAGATGGCCTGGATGTAGTTGAAGCCGGTCGTGGCAACGAGGTTGGCCTCAATACCCTGGATGAACTGATGCGTACCGGTAACGACGAGCGGCTGCAGGAACGCGGCGAAGACAAAGGCGCCAAAGACGCCCATCCTGTTGTACAGGACATCGATTACGCCAGCGAGGACGTCGCCGATCAGGTTGCCGAGCGGGCCGAACACGGTGAACAGGGCAACGTTAGCAAGAATCAGGGTAACGGTCGGGACAAAGACAAACGAGACGACCTCGGGGATGTACTTCTGGGCAATCTTTTCGACCTTGGCCATAAACCAGGCAGTCAGGATTGCAGGGAATACGCCGCCCTGGAAAGCAACCATGGGAATGGAGAGCGGACCAAAGTTCCAGTACTCAGCACCCGTCGGGTCCATAACGAACGTGTTGCGGTTCATAAGGCTCGGGTGAACCATGACGATACCGACGAGGATGCCCAGAATCGGGTTACCGCCAAAACGCTTGACTGCGCTGTACATAACCAGGACAGGCAGGTAGTCAAAGGTGGTGGCGATAATGGCAAAGAAGCTTGCGAGGTTCTTGAGGAACTCGCTGTGATCGGCGAGGCTGCCCTCCATGCCGAAGAGGCCGTTGGCAACGATCAGCGACTTAAGGCCGATGATGATTGCAGCGCCGACGAAGGCGGGAATGATGGGGATAAAGATGTCCGAGAATACCTTGAGGACCGAGAAGAACTTGCCCTTCTTGTCCGCCTCGGCGCCCTTGACCTCGGAAGCGCTGATCTCCTTAACGCCCGTCAGAGCCATAAACTCATCGTAAACCTTGTTGACGGTACCGGTACCGAAGATGATCATGAGCTGGCCGCTGTTGTACAGCACGCCCTTGACGCCATCGATGTTTTCGAGCTCGGCCTTGTTGTACCTGCTCGTATCCTTGAGCACCAGACGCAGACGGGTCACGCAATGCGTGGCGCCCTCGATGTTCTCCAGTCCGCCGACGTTGTCGACGACTTGCTGGGACACTGCCTTGTAGTCCATGTTCCTCTCCATTCCTTTTCTAAATCATAAAACGGTTCGTTGCCGCTACAGAGACGCGATCGTTGCGTTTGCGCACTTGAGCGCACCGTCGGTGACGGTAAGCGCCACACCCTGGCCCTGCTTGTTGCAGAAGCGAGCGTTGAGCGCAACATCATCGACAAAGATGGTCGCGATGTCGTCGTCGACGACCAGACGCACATGGTGAGTGCCCTCGCCCTTAAAGAACAACGGACGCTCGAGGCCCATGTTGTTGACCTGGAACCACGGGTACTGGGGAGCCGGCGTGAACTCGAGCTTGCCCTCGCGCAGGTTGGCGCGGAACTCATAGGCAAGACCGGTCTCGGCGTCCTCGGCGAACTTGACCGAGAAGCCGGCAGCGTTACCGCCGAGCTCAATGTCGGCATCGAGCAAGTAGGTGGAGCCGGCATCCGCGGCGAGCACCTGCTCGACCTTGCCCGACTCGCAGGAAAGCTCAAAGGTCTCGACTGCCTTAGCCTCGCCAAAGGCGCCAAGCATGCTGTCGGGGAGCTTGGTGCCGAGCGTTCCGTCGGCACGCTGAACGATCTCGAGGGGCATAAAGGTGCCACCCCATAGGTAAGAGCTGGGGTCGCCGCCCTCGTCACGCGTAGGAACCCAACCAAAGAGAACGCGACGCTCGCCATCGAATGCGGTGCGAGCGGCGTAGTACGCGCGGCCGTCGAAGGAGTCGTCAGCGGGGGTAATCCAAGGACCGTTGATGGACTTGGACATGCGGTAACGGGTCTTGTTGCCGTCGCTGTACTCGGAAAAGACGAGGTACCACCAGTCGCCCATCTTAAAGAGATCAGGCATCTCAAACATGGTGTACAGGCCCGGGTTCCACCAGTCGCCCTGGAACTCCCAGTTGGTCAGATCCTTGGAGGTGAACTTGACCAGGCGGCCGGTCATCAGACGCTTGTCCTCGCCCACACGCGTGCCGAGGATGAGCATGTACTCTTCGTTCTCCTCATCCCAAAGCACAAAGGGATCGCGCCAGTTGCGGTCATCGTAACCCTCCTGGGGCGGAAGCAGCGTCTCGGCGATGTTCTTCTCCCACTTGACGGCGTCGTCGCTCGTTGCGTGAAGAAGAACCTGCTTCATCAAACGTGCGCGGACCTTATCGCGATTGCAACCAGTGTAGAGCGCATGGTACTTGTCGCCCACCTTAAACACCGTGCCGGCATAAATGTACTGGTCGACTTCCTCGTCGCCGCCGCGCTCAAGGCTCTCGCCAAAGTCCTTGTAGTTGACGAAATCCTTGGTCGTAGCGAGTGCCCAGCCAAACGGCTCTCCGAAAGGTTCGGGGTTACGCGTGTCACGCTGATGATAGAGATAGAACGTGCCGTCCTCGCCGTACGGCATGATGTCGCCTACCCAAATTCCCTCAGGCTGGTAATACACCTTGTGCATCCGAGACTTCCTTTCCACGACATACTAACTCGGTACAATGGCAAGATATGTCAATCGTTTTCATATGTCAAACGTTTTCACACCAATACGTCTTTTCGCAGTTCCAGTCGTCGGCAAACGGTTGACATATGCCGGTGAACGGTCATCAGAGGCGTTTGAGGAATTCTTTTGGCACGGGGCGAATTACGCGGTTTTGCCCTCAATGAGTTCAACGGGGAGCTTGATATTCGATTCGGGATTATCGCCGTTAATAAGAGCGATGATGGATTGCGCCGCGAGCTCTCCGATGCGATCGATATCTTGACGTACGGTTGTTAAATCAGGCATAAACGTCATAGTGCGGCGGGCACCATCCGCGCCCACGACCTTAATGTCGTCTGGAGCGCTCAAGCCGCGCTGCTTCATCACGTTGAGACAGATGGCCGCCATCGTATCGTCTCCCGCAAAGATGCCGTCAATATCGGGGTTCTCATCGAGGATCTTCGCAACGACCGCGCCCTTTTCGTCGTCGGGCTTAACGAACTCAACCTCACGGACAAGCGCGGACAAACCGGCCTGCTCAACAACATCGAGGTAGGCATCGGTACGCTTATTGGCAGGCATGCGCATGCGGCTATTGCTGCGCAGGCACAGGATACGCCTGCAGCCGTCATCAATCAGACGGCGCGTGGCGAGCTCGCCGATGCCATAGCTGTCACTTGCAATCTGGACAGAGCCCTCGCCAAGATCGCAGTCGATGCCAACCAGGCTCAAGCCCATCTCGGCATATGCCTCGGCACCGATATTGAGGGAGTTGACGATGACGCCGTCGACCATATTGCGGCGGAGCATGTCGATATAGGAACGCTCAAGATCAGGTCGATTGGCGCTGTTGCACAGCAACATCTTAAAGCCGTTTTCCGCCAACGTGCGCTCGACCGCCTGCACAACCTGAGCATGGAACGGACTGCTCACAAAGGGAACGATCATGCCGATAAGGTTCAGACGGCCGTTGAGCATGGCACGGGCGATATCGTTGGGCGTATAGTTGATGCGTTCCATCGCGGCGTGGACCTTATCGCGGGTTTCCTGGCTAATGTAGCCGCGGTTATTAAGCACGCGAGATACCGTAGTAGGCGAAACCCCCGCCACCGCTGCAACTTCCTTGATGCCAGGCTTAGCAGAATCCTTAGAACGAGTGCCCTCGCGAGCCATAGCACCCTCCCCTATCAACATGTCATACGTTTACATACGAACAAAGCATACCCCAACAACAGCGGGAAGACGGTAACAGTACAAGTAAGTAAACGACTCATCCAAATAATTAGGAGAGTTCCGCCTAAAGGGTGACTCCGAAGAACCCCGCTTGGCCGTTTTTGGGTTATTTTCCAAAACATCCCGCAGGACGCAAAGAGGCCCCGCCGCGCAACGCGCGCAGCGGAGCCTCTTTGCATGTCCGAGGACGTTTTGGAAAATAACCCAAAACCGGCCCCAGTAATCCTACAGGAGTTAAATCCCTTTAGAACTTGTTGTGGAAGGTACGCGAAATGACCTCGTCCTGCTGCTCCTTGGTGAGCGTGTGGAAGTTCACGGCATAGCCGGAAACGCGGATGGTCAGCTGCGGGTACTTCTCGGGGTGAGCCTGAGCGTCGAGCAGCGTCTCACGGTTGAAGACGTTGATGTTCAGGTGGTGGCCACCCTTCTCGGCGTAAGCGTCGAGCATGTGGACCAGGTTATCGGCCTGGGTCTCGGAAACTTCAGAAACCTTCATAATATGTCTCCTTCGATTAATAGGCGCCGGCCGAAACCGGCGCGCTAATCAGTAATCGTTATTGTTAGTATAGCACTAACAATAGTTACTCGCCCAGCTGATCAAGGTCGATATCGCCAAAGAACACCTGGTCCTCCTTGCCGAGCGCACTCGGGATGATGGAGAAGGTGTTGGAGATGCCGTCCTGGGCATCGCGGAACGGGAGCTTGGAAACCGAAGACAGCGAAGCGATGGCGCCGTGGCTATCGCGCTTGTGCATGGGGTTAGCACCCGGGGCGAACGGCTGGCCAGCCTTGCGGCCGTCGGGCGTGGAGCCGGTCTTCTTACCGTACACGACGTTGGAAGTAATGGTCAGAACCGAGGTCGTGGGCACGGAGTTGCGGTAGGTGTCGTTCATGCGGATGTACTCCATGAACTGGTGCACAACGTCGTGAGCGATCTGGTCGACGCGGTCGTCGTCGTTACCGTACTTGGGGAACTCGCCCTCGGTCTCGAAGTCGACGATGATGCCGTTCTCGTCACGGACGGGGTGGACCTTGGCGTACTTGATGGCGGACAGGGAGTCAGCCACGACGGAAAGGCCAGCGATGCCCGTAGCGAACCAGCGGTGCACGTGCTTGTCGTGCAGAGCCATCTGAATGCGCTCGTAGCAGTACTTATCGTGCATGTAGTGGATGATGTTCAGCGAGTTGACGTACACGCCAGCGAGCCACTTCATCATGTCGTTGTACTTGGCCACAACGTCGTCGTAATCGAGCGTATCGCCCTCGACGGCGCGATACTTGGGGCCGACCTGCTTCTTGGAGACCTCGTCAACACCGCCGTTGAGTGCGTACAGCAGGCACTTGGCCAGGTTGGCGCGGGCGCCGAAGAACTGCATCTCCTTGCCGATGCGCATGGAGGACACGCAGCAGGCAATGCCGTAGTCGTCGCCGTGATAGACGCGCATGAGGTCGTCGTTCTCGTACTGGATCGAGGAGCTGGCGACAGAAGTCTTGGCGCAGAACTTCTTGAAGTTCTCGGGCAGACGGGTCGACCACAGAACGGTCATGTTGGGCTCGGGGCTGGTGCCCATGTTCTCGAGCGTGTGCAGGTAGCGGTAGCTCATCTTGGTAACGAGCGTACGGCCGTCAACACCCATGCCGCCGATGGACTCGGTGACCCACTGCGGGTCGCCGGTGAACAGGGCCTGGTACTCGGGGGTACGGGCAAACTTGACCATGCGGAGCTTCATGATGAAGTGATCCACGAACTCCTGGATCTGCTCCTCGGTGAAGGTACCGTTGGCAAGGTCGCGCTCAGCATAGATGTCGATGAACGTAGAGGTGCGGCCGATGGACATAGCGGCGCCGTTCTGCTCCTTGACGGCAGCAAGGTAGGCGAAGTACATCCACTGGATGGCCTCCTGCGTGTTGGTAGCAGGGTTGGAAATATCGAAACCATAGGTCTCGGCCATCATCTTGAGCTCGCCGAGGGCGCGGATCTGCTCCTGCAGCTCCTCACGATCGCGGATGTTGTCGGCGGTCATGACCGTCGGAGTGGAAGCCTTCTGGGCCTCCTTGTTCTAGATCAGGTAGGCGACGCCGCACAGGGCAACACGACGGTAGTCGCCGATGATGCGGCCGCGGCCATAGCCATCGGGCAGACCGGTGATGATGTGAGCCGAGCGGCAAGCACGCATCTCGGGGGTGTAAACATCGAAGACGCCAGCGTTGTGGGTCTTGCGCTCGAAGGTGTAGCGCTCGACAACGTTCTCGTCGACCTTGTAGCCGTGCTGGCTGGCAGCCTGGCAAGCGATGCGGATACCACCGTTGACGTGCAGAGCGCGCTTGAGCGGCTTGTCGGTCTGGAGGCCAACAATGGTCTCCTTGTCGCGATGGGCATTATCGATGTAGCCAGCGGGGTGGCTCACGATACCCGTGACGGTCTTGGTGTCCATATCGAGGACACCACCCTGCTCGCGCTCCTTAAGCAGCAGGTCGAGAACCTCGCCCCACAGCTCCTTGGTACGCTCGGTCGGACCTACGAGGAACGACTCGTCGCCCTCGTAGGGGGTGTAGTTCTTCTGGATGAAGTCTCGGACGTCAACCTCTCCCGTCCAAATGCCTTCCTTGAAGCCTTCCCATGCCTCCTGCATTGTGTAACCACGCTCCTAGTTACGTGTAATGCGGCGCTCTCTCACACCGCTGCTTATTGAATTCTTGAATTTTCGGCTTGCACTACCGGCTTCTTCCGTTCTTCACCACACGCTGATGCAGAGAAAACGT
>CABSBK010000051.1 GCA_902475865.1 uncultured Collinsella sp. | reverse complement strand
CGACCACAAAGTCCACTTCACCGCGCTTTTTTGTCTGATAGTAGTAAAGCTGGCGATTTTGGGCAGCCAGCTGCTGGGCCACCACGTTTTCGTAAATGCCGCCCAGATTGGGCTCCTTGCTATCAAGATACGCCGCTTGGGCGACTCCGACGGGGTAGCGCGCCATCAACATGCCCGTATCCGATTGATATAGCTTGAACTGCGATGGCCGTGCCGTCTTGAGCAAGGGCGATTTTGGCTCGGTTACGATATCGGCTTTGAGAGCAACGCCGGCATCGACAAGCCATACAAAATCTCGCTGATACTTCTCGTAGTGAGCCTTGGGGTCAATGGAATTGAGCACGAAGCGCTTGTTTTCGCCCTCGAGCATAATAGGGAGCTGATCGTAAATGCTCTGCACCTGAAGGGCTCGCCCGCTTGCATACTTGGAGATATCCCGCCGGTACTGTTCGTTGAGCTCTGACTGTAGCTGACGAACAGAGGCAAGGTCGCCCTGCGTGTCAAGGAAACGCTGCACGACCTCCGGCATTCCGCCGACAACGGTATAGGTCCTGAAGTTTGCCATCATCGCGTCATGAATGTAATCAGGAACGGGCCTCTCGCTGATACACGCGTCACGTATCGTTTGGCGAGCCCCCTCGCTCACCCCGGTTGCCCAGCAAAACTCCTCAAAATCGAGCGGGAACATCCTAAGCTCGTGGACATACCCCACGGGATAGGACCTGACGCCCTTGAACTGAGTCCCGAGCATTGACCCCGATAACGCCCAGCGGCACCTCCCGTCCTCAACAAGGAACTTTGCCATCGTCATGATGTCGGGGGCCTCTTGGACCTCATCGATAAACACGAGCGTTTTGCCTGGCGCAATCGACTTTCCCGAAAGAAGCGTCACCCTGCTGATGAAATCATCGGCATTCCGCGCCTCGAGAAGAGCATCTTTTGCCTGGCGGTTTTCCATGAGGTTAAGCTCGATGTAGGTTGCATGGTTGGCTTTGCCAAATGCGCGAATCGAATAGCTTTTGCCAATCTGGCGAGAACCCGTAATGAACAAGGCCTTTTGCTCGGAAGACTTCAGCCAACGCTCCAGCTCTGCCGCTATTTTCCTGCGCAGCATAGGCTCTCCCCTCGGTGTCATCAAATGAAATGCAAAGTTTTATACGCTTGATTATCGATGAAACGCAGAATTTTTAGAACCTAAAATCTGATGAAATGCAGAGATTTGAGATTATAAGCAAAAAGAAGGGACACCACCCGCGAATGTGACAAAAGAACTGTCCCTTTGTCACATTGCGCTCAGCTACTCGTCGACGACCTCGGCAAGCCAAACGTTCAGCGTATCGACCTCGGGGCAGCAGAACTTTGCCGTACCGGGCTCGTTGCCAGGCACGGTTCCGCCGTAGCGCAGGATATCGATATAGGGAAAGCCCACATGGCAGGCCATGGCGCACATCTTGCCGCGGTCTCGGTCGAAGTCAAAGACATCGCCCGGCTTATGACCATGGTGGCAGCGACACGCACCCAGCTGGTCCACGCAGCTCACGCGGATATGCGGACGCTTGCCCCGCGGCGCACCGAACGGCTTGCTCTCGCCCGCAGGCTTGACGCCGCCCTCGCCGGCGTTACTCATGGTCGATCACATCCAGGCAGGCCTCGATGGGAAGGCCGGCCGACTTGTCCTCTTGGTCGGCATTGCGCTCGATAAGCTCGGCCACCACACGCATAGCGTCGGTCGTCGCACGTTGCAGGCTCCAGCCGGCCATAACGCGACCCACAAGCACCGACGAGAACGTATCGCCCGTGCCCGGGAAATACACCGGAATCAGCTCAAAGGGAATCGTAAAGTACTCTCCCGCCACATGGTCGTAGCCGATAACGGCACTCGCCCCGTCGACCTTTGCGCTCGTGATGACCACCGACTTGGCGCCCAGCGCGAGCATGGCATCCACGAGCGTACGAGCCTCGTCGGCCGTAATCTGCTCGGCCATAGGCGTATCGGTGAGCAGACACGCCTCGGTATAGTTGGGCACCGCGTAGTCGGCGCACTCGACCAGGCTGCGCATAAGGCCGATGGTCGACTCGGGCACGCCAGCGTAGAGCCTGCCGTTGTCGGCCATGATGGGGTCGACGAACACCTTGGTGCCCTTTTGCGCGCGGCGGTGGCAAAAGTCCGAGATGATGCGTGCCTCTTCCTCGGTCACGATAAAGCCGGTCAAGATGGCGTCGAATTCAAAGCCGAGTTCCTCCCAGATGGCGAGGCTCTGGCGGACATACTCCGTGGTGTCGTGGATGTAGAACTTGGGGTAGTTGAGCGTATCGGAAACGAGGGCCGTCGGCAGGTTGTGGATGCGATAGCCCATGTGCGACAGCACCGGCAGCATGGCAGAAAGCGCGACCTTGCCGTAACCGCACATATCGTTGATCAGCAGCAGCTGAGTGTTCTTCATGAGTGTCCCCCTTGGGTCGGGCGCGGCGCGACGGCGCCATAGTGCGAATAAGTGTAGCGCAGGGGGCGTTGCGAGCGGAGGCGAGCGGCGCGACGGGCAAATTGTTGCGGGAAGGTTACGGAAAATGATCCCTTTTCCTCCGTCTCCCACGGACCATTGGCACAAGAGCAATGCTGCAGATAGAGGATGGACAGCGAAAACGCTCCTAGGCGAGCAAGGTGGCGTGAAAGAGGAGGGCATAGGCCTTGTGGCCATGCCCGACGATTGAACGCCAGATTGCCGCTTAGGAACGTTTGCAGCGTCGAGCGGTTACGGCGTTTGGTAAAACGCCGCAACTTAATAAGTTTGGTACCTTGACATTGATTTCTCATGCTCCTAGATTAGTTAGGCACAAAACAATCCCTCTACCTAACTAAAGAAAGGAGCGAAGCTTAGATATGTGTGTTGAACCACTCGTCCTTCCGCATGAGCCCGGCGGTGACCCGTCGCAACCGGTAGACATACCCGAAGCGGTCAGCGCCGAGGACAAACTCGCCAAGCGCATCCTGAGCGGCTTGGGATTTTGCGGCCATTACATGCACTTTCATGGCGGAGGCGTGTCCGTCAAGGCGCCCATCGTCTGCCTGCTCGCTAAGCAGCCCACCGGCGAGCTTTCCCAACAGGAACTCGGCATGCACTTCGACCTCAAGCCGGGGTCCCTTTCCGAGATCCTATCCAAGCTCGAAATGGGCGGCATCATCGAACGCAGTCGCAATCCCAAAGACCGCCGGCAACTCACCATACGCCTAACCGAAGCGGGATGGGAAAAGGCCCGCGTTGAGCAGGCAGCCCGCATTCGCTTTAGAGAGCAGGCCTTTAGCGCGCTCACCCACGACGAGCGCGAGGACCTCGCCGAAATGCTCGAGAAAATCCGTGTAACCTGGGAGGAACTGGATGATTAAAACCCTCATGGGCAGCATCCGCGACTATATGAAAGTCACCGTTGCCACGCCGTTGCTCGTGCTTGGCGAGGTGCTCTGCGAGATGCTGATTCCATTTATCACCGCCAACCTGATCGACGCCATCAAAGACGGCGCCACCGTAGCCGAGATGCTTCCCACCGCGGGCTTTTTGGTGCTCATCGCGCTGACATCGCTTGCTTTTGGTGCCGCCGCCGGCGTCACCTGCAGCCATGCGAGCTGCGGCTTCGCCAAGAACCTGCGTCACGACCTGTTCTACAAGATCCAGACGTTCAGCTTTGCCAACATCGATGAGTTCTCGAGCTCCTCGCTCGTCACGCGCCTGACCACCGATATCAACAACGTGCAGCAGGCCTTTATGATGATCATCCGTATCGCCGTGCGCGCGCCGCTGGTATTGATCTTCGCCTTTACCATGGCGTTTATCATGGGCGGCAGCGTTGCCATGGTCTACCTGGTCATCATTCCGCTGCTGGGCTTTGGGCTGTTCTTTATCATCTTTAAGGTGCGCCCCATCTTCTCGCGCGTGTTCCACAAGTACGACGCCCTTAACGAGTCCGTCGAGGAAAACGTCACCGGCATGCGCGTGGTCAAGAGCTACGTGCGCGAAGACTTTGAGAAGGAGAAGTTCGCGACCGCCGCGCGCGACGTCCAGATGGACTTCACCCGCGCCGAGAAGCTGCTCGCCTTTAACAACCCCATGATGAACATCTGTGTCAACGGCGCGTTTGTCGTCATCATCTACCTGGGCTCCAAGCTCATCATCACGAGCCAGGGCACGCTGTTCGACGTGGGCCAGCTCTCCTCGATCTTTACCTATGGTTTCCAGATCCTCATGAGCCTGATGCAGCTGTCGATGATCTTTGTCATGGTGACCATGGCCGACGAATCGGCTCACCGCATCACCGAGGTGCTGGCCGCCGAGCCCACGATCGCCGATCCCGCCGAGCCCGTACTCGAGGTCGCCGACGGCTCCATCGACTTTGACCACGTGAACTTTAAGTACTCCGCGCATGCGAAGCGCCAGGCGCTCGACAATATCGACCTGCACATTAAGAGCGGCGAGACCATCGGCATCATCGGCGGTACCGGCTCGGCCAAGTCCACGCTCGTAAACCTCATCGCCCGTCTGTACGACACCACCGAGGGCACCGTGCGCGTGGGCGGCGTGGATGTGCGCGACTACGACTTGGATGCTCTGCGCCATCAAGTGGCCATGGTATTGCAGAAAAACGTGCTGTTTAGCGGCACCATTGCCGAGAATCTGCGCTGGGGCGACCCGAACGCCACCGACGAGGAAGTCCGCGAGGCAGCGCATCTGGCCTGCGCCGACGAGTTTGTCGACGGCTTCCCCAAGGGCTATGACACTTGGATCGAACAGGGCGGCTCCAATGTTTCCGGCGGTCAGAAGCAGCGCCTGTGCATCGCGCGTGCCCTGCTGCGTCGTCCCAAGATCTTGATCCTGGACGACTCCACCAGCGCCGTCGACACCAAGACCGACGCCAAGATTCGCGCAGGACTGGCAAGCTATCTGCCCAACACGACCAAGCTCATCATCGCCCAGCGCATCAGCTCCGTGCAGGACGCAGACCGCATCATCGTCATGGAGGGCGGCCGCATCGCGCAGATCGGTAACCACGACGAGCTGCTTAAGACGAGCGAGATCTACCGCGAGACCTTCACCTCGCAAAACAAGATGTCTGCCGAGGGCGAAGGGGCCGTCGAGGCCGACACCGAGGCATCCGCAACGCAAGCTCAGACCCAGGAAGGAGGCGAGGCACATGAGTAAGGCAACGACCGCCGAGCGCGCGCTCAACCGCAAGGGTGGCACCATGTCGCGCCTCATCAAGACGCTCTTTGGCTTCTACCCCGTGCTTTTGCCCCTCGTCGTCGTCGGCGTGGTACTCTGCGCCATCATCAACTCCATCGGCGCGACCTTCCTTCAGAGCGCCCTGCAGATTATTAGCGAATCGTGGCAGTCGGGCGATTGGGAAGCCGCACAGCCCAAGATCGCACAGCTCGTGACCACCCTCGCCTGCATCTACGGCGTCGGCATCCTGTCCTCGCTGTTCTGGAACCGCGCCATGGCCATCGTCACGCAGGGCTCGCTGGAGAAGCTGCGCGAGAAGATGTTCAACCGCATGCAGGACCTGCCGATTCGCTACTTCGACACGCACCAGCGCGGCGACATCATGAGCCACTACACCAACGACATCGACACGCTGCGCCAGATGATCAGCCAGTCGCTGCCCAACCTGCTCATGACGACCATCGTCATCGTCACGGTGTTCTTTATCATGCTGTACTACAGCGTTTGGATGTGCCTGGTCATTGTGGCAGGCGTCGCCTTTATGACCTTTATGACCAAGCTGCTCGGCTCCAACTCCGCGCGTTTCTTTATTGCGCAGCAGACCGAGCTCGGCGTGGTCGAGGGCCATATCGAGGAAGTCATGAACGGCCAGAAGGTCGTCAAGGCATTCTGCCACGAGTCTGCCGCCGAGGCCGATTTTGACGAGCGCAACGAAAAGCTCTTCGAGGTCTCGCAGAAGGCCAACATGTACGCCAACATCCTCATGCCCATCCTTATGAACCTGGGCAACCTGCTCTACGTGCTGGTCGCACTGGCCGGCGGCATTTTCCTGGCGCTGGGCGTGCCCAACCTGAGCATCTCGGGCATGGCGCTGTCCATCGCCGTCGTAGTGCCGTTCCTTAACATGACCAAGCAGTTCTGCGGACAGATCGGCCAGATCTCGCAGCAGATCAACGCCGTGGTCATGGGCCTCGCTGGCGCCGACCGTATCTTTGAGCTCATCGACGAGGAGCCCGAGGCTGACGAAGGCTACGTGACGCTCGTCAACGCGCAGGTGAACCCCGAGACCTGGGAGTTCGAGGAGGCCGACCACCACACCGGCATGTGGGCATGGAAACATCCGCACCGCGCAACCGGCGAGATCGAGTACGTACCGCTGCGCGGCGACCTGGTCATGGACAACGTCGACTTTGGCTACACGCCCGACCACGAGGTGCTGCACGGCGTGTCCGTGTTTGCCAAGCCGGGTCAGAAGGTCGCGTTTGTCGGCGCCACCGGCGCCGGTAAGACGACCATCACCAACCTCATCAACCGCTTCTATGACATCGCCGACGGCAAGATCCGCTACGACGGCATCAACGTCAACAAGATCCGCAAGGCCGATCTGCGCCGCTCGCTGGGCGTCGTGCTGCAGGACGTGAACCTGTTCACCGGCACCGTGATGGATAACATCCGCTACGGCAACCTGGACGCCACCGACGAGGAGTGCATCGCGGCGGCCAAGCTCGCCGGTGCGGACGACTTTATCACCCGCCTGCCCGACGGCTACAACACCATGCTCACCGGCAACGGCGCGCAGCTGTCGCAGGGTCAGCGCCAGCTGATCTCGATCGCACGCGCCGCCGTCGCCGATCCGCCGGCAATGATTCTGGACGAGGCCACGTCGAGCATTGATACCCGCACCGAGGCCATCGTGCAGGCGGGCATGGATAAGCTCATGGAGGGCCGTACGACGTTTGTCATCGCGCACCGCCTGTCCACCGTGCGCAACTCCGACGCGATCATCTGCCTGGACCACGGCCGCATCATCGAGCGCGGCAACCACGATGAGCTGATCGCCAAGCGCGGGTATTACTACCAGCTCTATACCGGAGCGTTTGAGCTGGAGTAGTTCGGCCCGCCGAGACGGCCGATTTGCCGCTCATTCGCCGGGCATGACCCTAAGGTCAATGCCCTCCTCTTTCGGGGCAAATCGACTCATCTCAGCGACCCAAACACAATGCGCCGCAACGAATAAAGCCTCCGCAGCCACACGGGCTGCGGAGGCTTTTC
>CABSBK010000050.1 GCA_902475865.1 uncultured Collinsella sp. | reverse complement strand
ACCTCCTTGGGCGGCAGCTCAAACGCAAAAACCACCTCAAAGATACCTGTCCTTTGTAGTGGTTTTGATCGTGGTTATTTGGCGCCTTGCATGACCTCGTCAAGGGTAACGCTCACGGCGTGCTGCGTCGGCACCCAGTCGACCTTCAAGAACAGTGCTGCCACCGTAATGGGGATATAGCTGAACATAAAGATCGGGAAGGTAAACAGGTTGGTCACCAGACGCCACTTTTGCGCGCAGTGAATGTGCTTGTACTCAAAGATGGTCGTGAGCAGCGCCAGGATAAAGAACGTCTGATACATCATGGCGAAGGTCATAATGAGAGAAGCGGCACACGCCTGCATCTCAACCTCGGTGGCCAGGAAGCCGTGCGAAAGACCGCCCACAATCAGGAACGTGGCATTGGCGAGCATCGAGATCAGAGATAGCAACATACCCGGGGCGATCGTCATAAACATGTCGTAGGCGGCAAAGCGATGGTAGCGAAAGGTCGATTTGACCAGGTGCTTACCATACGTAAAGAACACCTGGTAGAAGCCCTTGGTCCAGCGCATACGCTGCTTCCAGGAAGCCTTAAACGTCACGGGCTGTTCGTCAAAGAACTCCGCCGGTGCATAGCCAATGCGAATGCCGTGAATGGCGCAGAACGTGGTGAACTGAATATCCTCGGTCAGCGTATGGAACTGCCAACCGTGCATGCCCTCGATCACGCTCGCCGAGATAAGGTAACCCGAACCCGAGACAGCGCAGGACGTCTTGCAGATATTACGCGCGTTGTTGAGAAAGCGCGCCTCTCGCAGATACCACGTAGCATTAGCCGCCGAGATCCACGAGCTGCCGAAGTTCTTGGAGTTGCGATAGCTCGTGACCACATGGAAGCCCTGATCAAAGGCATCGTTCATCTTGGAGACGTAATCGCGGGCGATGACGTTATCGGCATCGAAGATAAAGTAGCCTTCAAACGTATCGGGATACTCGTTAAGGATGCGGTCGAAGCCAAAGTCCATGACCCAGCTCTTGCCCTTGCGGGCAAGGTCATTGCGCTCATAAACGACAGCGCCCGCCTCGCGCGCGAGCTGCGCCGTGTTGTCGGTGCAGGCGTCGGCGATAATCCTGGTTCTTGATGGAGCGAACGAGGTTGGCGATCACAGCCTCCTTGTTATGCGCCGCGATAAAGAAGGCATAGCGGTGGAGTTTTTTGGCCTTGGGAGGCGCGACCTCGCCACGAAGAGCGCCGATGACAAAGAAGACCACCTGGTACAGAAAGCAGACCGTGAGCAGCGTGACGACAATCTGGTTGAAGATCACGATGGGTGTGTTGGTTTGTAAAAAGGCGAGCATGCAGGCTCCCAGCAACGCGTTACGTAAACAATCGTATATCTTACCGCAGGCTTACCGAGTTCAAGAAACCACCTAATACTGGCTAGGCTTCGAGCAGACCGAGCTGCGGGACAATTTCGTCACCGGCGGCAGTGCGGCCGAGCGAACGCGGGGCCAGGTCATCCAGAACCGCGGCAAGGTCCCACGGCAGCTCATCACGGCACTCAATGCGCTCTCCCGTCACGGGATGGTCGAACGCCACACGCCAGGAATGAAGGAACTGCCTGGTCAGACCCTGATCGGCGCGCGCGTCGCACTTGCCGTAGAACGGATCGCCCACGCAGGCGTGGTTGATATGGCGCATGTGCACACGAATCTGATGCGTGCGACCGGTAAACAGGTGGCACTCGACGAGCGTGTAGCCGTCGTCGAAACGCGTGGAATCAAAGCGCTCGAGCACCTTGAAGGTCGTGATGGCCTGACGCGCAAAGGGGTCATCGGAAACCGCCATCTTGACGCGGTCGCGCGTCGATCGGGCAATGCCGGTGTTGATGGTGCCCTCGTCCATGGCGATGTGCCCGTGAACAAGTGTGATATAGCGACGGTCGAGCGTACGCGTGCGGATGAGATTTTGGAGCGCGCGCTGGGTGTCGTCGTCCTTTGCCGCAAGCATGAGACCCGAGGTATCGCGATCCAGGCGATGCACAATACCGGGGCGGTCCTCGCCCTGCACGGTGCCCAGATGGTCGATACCGCAGTGATAGACCAGGGCATTCGCGAGCGTACCGCTCTCATGACCATGCGCAGGATGGCACACCAGGCCGCGCTGCTTGGAGAGTACAATGAGATAATCGTCCTCATAGCGAATGTCGAGCGGGATGGCTTCGGGAATCACGTCAGTCGGATCGTGCGGCTCGGGAAGGTCGACCGAGATGCGGTCACCGGAGCGCACGGCATACTTTTTTGACAGGCAGGTCTCGCCGTTGACGGCAACGGCACCGCCCTCGATCAGATGCGCACAGGCAGAGCGCGTGGGACAGCCATCGTTGGCACCCAGATAGGCGTCAAGACGCTGACCAGCGGAATCGTCGGCAACGAGAATATGGATGTCGGCCATTAGCGCTCATTCCTTTCGCGAATCTTGCGGGCACGCTCCCCACGCTGCTTAGCTTTGCGTTTGGCTCGGGCCTCGTCACGGGCGTTGAGCTCGGCAGTCGCATCGACCTCGCGAGCGGCGGGACTCAAGAACATGTAACCAATGAGCGCCAGCACGACGCCGACCGTAATGCCGATATCAGCCACGTTAAAGACAGGAAAGTCGATGAACGTGGTGGCAATGAAATCGGTCACGAAGCCAAAGGCGAGGCGGTCGATCGCGTTACCGATGGCGCCGCCCGCAACCATAGCCATGCCTACAACCTCAAGATGGGCGAGCTGGGGCGCACGAACGAGGTACACGGCAATAGCGATAATGACCGCCAACGCCAGCACGGCAAACGCGATGCCATGCCCCTCACCCATGCTAAAGGCGGCTCCGATATTGCGAACAAACAGGAAATCGATCACGCTGGGAATAACGGTCATATGCAGGGCATCGCCCACGGAACGAACCGCAAGCTTGGTCAGCTGGTCAACGAGCAACACAACGAGCGCCACGCCACCAGCAACACCCAACCGCCAACGCAAAGGCGGCGTCATATCCGCGCCACGACCCAAAGAAATCCCCTACCCTCAAAAATCGAATTACGTTTAATGCAAAGAACCATCTTATATTGCCATACGCTGAACGCACGACATATACACCAACGCAAGCGAAATAACCAGCTAAAAACGAAAGCGGCATCCCGAAAAACAGAATGCCGCTTGAATGTGACACAGGTAGTCAATGGGGACGTTCTTGTTAGACTAGTCGTTTAAGAACGTCCCCAACGACTAGTTCAGCGCCTCCGCGCAGCGCTTACAGATCTGCGCGTGGCCGTTGTACTCGCCGACGGTGGTGCGATAGTTCCAGCAACGGTCGCAGCACTCGCCCTCGGCAGCCTCGATGGCAACGGAGAGCTCCTCACCCTGGGTCAGCTCAACATCGGAGACGATGTAGAACTCGGCCAGGTCGACCGCCTTGTCGCCGGTCAACAGCGCATACATCTCAGCGGGAACGACCGCCTTGACACGGACCTGCTGGCTCTTGGTGAAGGTGCCGGCGGAGCGGGCATCCTCAAGGGCCTTGGTCACGGCGCTACGGAGCTCGAGCGAAGCCTCGAGCACGCCCTCGAACTCATTGGCCTCGTCGACCGTGATGGGCGACTTGTACCAATCGAGCAGCGCGGCGTACTTCTGGTGGTCGACGCAGCCGGCGGGCGCATAGGCCATGGCCTCATCGACGGTGTAGGACAGGATCGGCTGCAAATCGCGCATGAGCATCGAGAAGAGCTCGGCGAGCACGGTCTGGGCGCTGCGGCGCTCGAGCGAGCCGGGCTTTTCGCAGTACAGACGGTCCTTCAGGGCGTCGAGGTACACGTTGGAAAGCTCGGTAACCACGAAGTCGTAGAGCGCACGGTAGGCGCACGGGAACTCGTAGCTGGCGTAGGCATCGTCGACCTCGGCCTGAACCTGGGTCAGACGGGCAACCATGAGCTTGTCGAGCGGCAGCAGGTCGGCAAAGGCGACGCCGTCGGTCTCGGGCTCAAACTGACCCTCGAGCTCGGAGAGCAGGAAGCGCAGCGTGTTGCGGAAACGACGGTAGGCATCGGACGTACGAGCAAGGATCTCGTGGTCGATGGAGACATCGGAGCTGGTATCGACCGAGGCGACCCACAGGCGGATGATGTCGGCGCCCATCTCATCACAGACCTTGTTGGGGTCGATGACGTTACCGAGCGACTTGGACATCTTGCGGCCCTGGCCGTCGAGCGTGAAGCCCTGCGAGACGACCGCCTTGTACGGAGCATGGCCGTTGGCACCCACCGACGTGAGCAGCGAGCTCTGGAACCAACCGCGATGCTGGTCGGAGCCCTCAAGATACACGTCCGCCGGATACTCCAGCTCGGGGCGATACTCGCAGACGGCCTTCCAAGACACGCCGGAGTCCCACCACACGTCGAGGATATCCTTATCGGCCTTGAGGTGATGGCCACCGCACTTGGGGCAGACGCAGGCCTCGCCCAGGTAGCTCTCGGGAGCGTCGGTGAACCAGGCGTCGGAGCCCTTCTCATGGAAGAGCTTGATGACGGCGTCGAGCGTGGCATCGTTCATGACCTTCTCGCCGCAGTCGGCGCAGGTGTAGCTGGGGATAGGCACGCCCCAGTTGCGCTGACGGCTGATGCACCAGTCGGGACGCTGCTCGACCATGGCACCGATGCGGTTGGCCGCGTGGGCCGGATACCACTTGACGTTCTCGCGGACCTCTTTGCCAGCCTGCTCACGCAAACCGGTCTTGTCCATCGAGACAAACCACTGGTCGGTAGCACGGAAGAGCACCGGGTGCTTGCAGCGCCAGCAGTGCGGATAGCTGTGCGCGATCTTCTTCTCGAGGACCAGGGTGCCGCGCTCGCGCAGGAACTCGATGATGTGCGGGTTGGCCTCATCGGTATCCATACCGCTGAAGGGGCCACCGGTGCCAAACTCCTCACCGGTGTAGAACTTGCCGTCGTCATCGACCGGCATGCAGATGTCGGTGATGCCCTCCTTGAGGCAGGCAAAGTAGTCGTCGACGCCGTGGCCGGGCGAGTTGTGGACGATACCGGTACCGTCATCGACACCGACGTAATCCGCCAGCAGCGCCACGCCCTCAACGCCGTCAAAGATCGGCTGCTTGTAGTGGATGTGGTGGAAGGTCTCGGCGGGAACCACGTAGGGCTTGCCGTCGACCATGACCGGGGTGTACTCCCAACCAAACTCCTCACAGCACTTGGGAGCCAGGTCCTCAAGCATGACCTCGGCACGACCCTCGTGCTCAACGGCGACATAGGCGGCGCCGGGCTTAAGGGAAACGGCCTGGTCGGAGGGGATGGTCCACGGCGTGGTCGTCCAGATGATAAAGTCAACCGGGCCGTCGAAGTTCTCGAGGCCGGCGGGCTTGGAGGTCATCTCGAAGCGCACGAAAATGGACGGGCTCGTCTCGTCGGAGTACTCGATCTCGGCCTCGGCGAGTGCGGTGTGGCAGTGCTTGCACCAGTGAACCGGCTTGTGGCCGCGATAGATCATGCCCTTATCGAACATGGACTTGAAGACCTCGATGTCGGCGGCGTCATGCTGGTGATAGAGCGTCAGGTAGGGGTTGTCCCAGTCGCCGAGCACGCCCAGACGACGGAAACCGGCCTTCTGCAGCTCGATGTTCTCGACAGCGAACTCGTTGCAGAGCTCACGAATCTTGGCCGTGGGGGTCTGGTTGAACTTCTCGGTACCGAGCTTCTCCTCGACCTTGTGCTCGATCGGCTGACCATGGCAGTCCCAACCGGGGACATAGGGAACCTCATAGCCCTGCATCATCCAGTAGCGGTTGATCATGTCCTTGGAGATCTTGTTCATGGCGTGGCCGATGTGGATCGGGCCGTTGGCGTACGGAGGACCGTCGTGCAGCACGAACTTCTTGTGACCCTCGTTCTTCTTCAGAACCTGCTCGTAGACCTTGTTGTCCTGCCAGTCCTTGAGTCGCTTGGGCTCGGACTTGGAAAGACCGGCACGCATGGGAAATCCGGTTTTGGGCAGATTCATCGTCTGCTTGTACTCGTTTGCCACGGTACCCCTTTCTTGACATGGGCGCGCACGCCCTCTGGGCACCAAAAAAGCGCCCGTCCCTACAAGCTGGGACGAAGCGCCACAAAACGGGCTGCACGCCCGCAAAAGCTCTTCGCTTAACCACCCAGCTTAGATGCCCTCGCCCGCGTATTCGCGCGCTCGCATCCGTTACTCGGCTGGCCTGTATCGACGACCATCTCGGCGATATCTACTAAGACGCGCCTGTGCGGCGCGCCCGTTGGGACCGCAGCTCCGGGGTGATTTTCATCGGTCGCATGCACGGGTTCTCAGCGCTTCCCGCTCTCTGTAGCATGCGGACGGCCGACTACTCGTCCCCATCAACGCTTATGCGCTGTATGGTAGCACGGTCACCGCCAGCGAAAAACCCTCAACACTGGTTTTATACGTTCGAAATTTCTTGCGGCCATGGACCTTCTCTTGGAGCAAAATACCTGTAAGCACTTTATCGAGCGAAAGAAGGCTGCCATGCGCACAATCGAAATGAGTGATTACACCGTCGGCGAAGACTGCTTTGACGAGCTGCCCGGAGCACTGGCCGAGTACGGAGCGACCAAGGTCGCCATTATTGGCGGCAAACGTGCACTAGCCGCAGCCCTTCCCGGAATCGAAGCCGCGCTGGCAGGCACCGACGTCGAGATTCTGGAGACGCGCGTCTACGGCACCAACAGCACGCGGGCCAATATCGCCAAGGTCGTGAACTCCCCCGCTTGCCAGCAGGCAGACGTGCTTATCGCCTGTGGCGGCGGCAAGGCACTCGACACCGTCAAGACGGCGGCCATCGAGCTCAAGAAGATCGTCTTTACCGTGCCGACGATTTGCTCTAACTGCTCGGCCGCGACCGCCATTGCCGTTGTCTACAACGACGATGGATCGCTCGAGGGCTATTCGTACCCCAACCGACCGGCGCACATCTTCATCAATCCCAAGATCATAGCCGAGGCTCCGGCAGAGTACTTTTGGGCCGGCGTGGGCGACGCCCTGTCCAAGCAGCCCGAGGTCGAGTACGCCACGAGCGCCGGCAACCTGGAGCACACCGCCGGCCTTGGCCTGGCTCTTGCCCACACCTGCTCCGAGCCGCTGTTTACCTCCGGTGTTCAGGGTCTTGAGGACGTTCGTCAGAATCTGTCGAGCGAGGCCGTCAAGCAGATCGCGCTCGACATCGTGGTCAACACGGGCTATGTCTCGAACCTGACCAACCAGAACGATTACTACTACAACTCGAGCGTGGCGCACGCGTTCTACAACGCCACCTGCAGCATTCCGCGTGAGGGCACCTACCTGCACGGCGAAGTCGTAAGCCTGGGCGTGCTGGTGTTGTTCGCCTACACGGGCGACACCGAGAACCTTGAGCGCTACGCCGCCTTTA
>CABSBK010000049.1 GCA_902475865.1 uncultured Collinsella sp. | reverse complement strand
AGGGCCGGCACCTGTTTACTTTAGAACGACTCTGCCACGCAGCCGGAGTGAGAAAGCAAACAGGTGCCGGCCCTTCGCCGCCGGGACACGTACCCCCAATTAACTGTTCTTCATGACAATCGAATCCACGACATCAGCCACATTCTCGCAGCAGTCGGCGCAGTACTCCAGGAAAGCGTAGACGTCACGCCAGGCGATGACCTCGAGCGGGTCCTTGCCATTGACGTGCAGGTTGCGCATGGCGTTGATGTAGAGCTCATCGGCCTCGGACTCAATGGTGTTGATCTGGATGACCAGCTCGCGCAGGGTCTTGGACTTGCGGTAATTAGGCAGCTCGACCATAAGGTCCTTCATGGCGCGGCAGGCGTCGGTCACCTTGTGGGCGATGACAATGGCATCGGGGTGGATGCTCTGGATGTTGGTGAAGTAGACGCGCTGCACGACGCCCTCGATACGGTCAAGCACAGTGTCGAGCGAGCAGCTCATCAGGTCCAGATCCTCGCGCTCAAGCGGGGTGATAAAGGCAGTGAGCAGGGCATCCTCGAGCTCATGGTGCTTCTTGTCGGCCGCATGCTCAATCGCATGCATCTCTTCGAGCATGCCGTGGATCTGCGCGGGATCAAAGTTCTCAAAAATCTTGATGAGCAACTCTGCGGCCTGGACAGCAAGGTCGGCGCAGGCGACGTAGTTGTCAAAGTAGAACGAATCGGGTTTCTTTGCCATGAGTGGGTCCTTTCGAGGCGAAGACGGGTGGGCGAGGTATTGCGGTCCGGATGGACGTTCGGTTTGACTAGATGAACATCATGAACAGCTTGGCCATGACAAAGCTGATAAGTCCGCAGGCGGGGAAGGTGAAGAACCAGGTGAACATCATGTCCTTGACGACACCGAAGTTGATCGCCGAGAGGCGCTTGACGGCACCGACACCCATAATGGCGCAGGTCTTGATGTGCGTGGAGGACACGGGGATGCCGGTGAGCGTGGCAAGCAGCAGGTTTGCGGCGCCCGCCAGGTCGGCGGAGAAGCCCTGGTACTTTTCGAGCTTGACCATGCTCTGACCGACAGACTTGATGATGCGCTCACCGCCCACGCTGGTGCCGATGCCCATGGTGGCCGAGCACAGCAGCATGATCCAGATGGGGATGCCGGCGTCGCCGACGCTCGTCTGTCCGCTGGCAAAGGCGACACCTAAAAAGAGCACGCCGATAAACTTTTGTCCATCTTGCGCGCCGTGCATAAAGCTCATGGCCGCGGCACTTGCGATCTGAGCATATTTAAAGAAGACATTGGCACGTCGCCTGTTGGCGGCGGCGAAAAGAATCGAGACGAGCTTGCACAGGACCCAGCCCATGATAAAGCCCAGGCCGATGGAGAGCGCCAAGCCGTAGATGACCTTCATCCACTCGTGGACGTTGACGCTGCTCGCGCCGCCGAGGGCGATTGCGGCACCGGTCAGGCCGGCGATAAGGCTGTGGCTTTGCGAGGTGGGGATGCCAAAACGCGATGCCGTGGCACCGTAGACGACGATGGAGAACAGCGCCGCGCAGAGGCAGGCGAGCGCCATGGTGCTGTTTCCGCCAAAGTCGACGATATGTGAGATGGTGTTGGCGACGCTCGCGTTAAAGTGCGTCATGATGAGCACGCCGAGGAAGTTGAATGCGGCACTCATGAGAATGGCGGCGCGGGCGGGCATGCAACGCGTGGTGACGCAGGTCGCGATGGCGTTGGGCGCGTCGGTCCATCCATTGACGAAGATGGCGCCGAGCGCGAGGATCACGGTGACGGCAAGGACTGGGTTCGACACAATTTGGCCGAGGAAGGCTGAGAACGTTACGTCCATATATGGGCTTTCTCGAAGTTTGCAGGCACGTTACAAAAACATGATAAATCGTATCACCTCCTGCGGGTTTCTTTACCGAGTTCTGATGGGAGAAGTGAATTTTTTGGCACTAACATTGAATATTTGCCCTGTTGACCGCGGGTGTTCTTTTTGCTAGCACGCCATGAGGACACGTGCGCGCCCCAACATCCCAAAACCACAGTCTGTTCGCTTTACAATATGCAAACATGCGTTCGATAATAGGGGGCATGGAATATCGACAGACAGATGGCAAAACTCGACGCGTGCACAAGCAGTATGTGGACGTCGTGGCCCGCATCCTCGCGGGCGGACAGGTCGTGCCGGTTACCGTCTGCTGGGTCGATGGTCGCTGCTTTACGATTGACGAGATTGTCTCGTCCACCGGTTTTGGCCTGACGGTTCACGGCATTCGTACGGCGACTTATAAGGTTCGTTTTGGCGGACATGCGACCGAACTGTATCTGGAAGAACAGACACGCGAGCGACCGGATGGCTCGCAGGCCCATCTGATGCGTTGGTGGGTGTGGGCATTCGACCGTACGCTCGAGAGTGAGCGCCGCAGGTAAGAGCGCGCGGCATTCGGGTACAATGGCAGGAATCTTGTCATCTACGGCGCTGTCGCAGCGCTTTTGAAAGGACGATATTATGAACGATATCCAGGGTTATCAGAACGGCCCCATTGAGACCGGCGCAAGCCGTGCCAAGGAGATGTCGCCGCGCGCGTACAACCTTGTCATGTCTGCCCTGATCTTTTTGGGCTTTTGCGCCATGGGCGCCGGTGCTTACTTTACGAGCACCATGTCGTTTGCGCGCATGATGATGAGCGGCGCCGCTTTGCCGCTGGTCTTTGGCTCATTTATTTTGACCATCGTCGGCATGGTCATGATGTCGGCTGCTGCGGGCAAGCAGTCTGTGGGCCTGTCACTCGTGGGCTACGTGGTCTTTGCGAGCACCTTTGGCCTGACGGCCTCGTTTGGTCTTGCCAACTACGACTTGCCTACCATTAACACCGCCTTTATCGCCACGGCCGCCATCACCTTTGTCTTTGGTGCGCTGGGCGTAACCTTCCCCAAGTTCTTCCAGCGTGTGTATGGCATTGGTTTTGGCATCCTGCTTGCCACGATTCTGGTCGAGATCGTGCTGATGTTCATGGGCGTCTCGCAGTCTATCACCGACCTGATCGTGATCGTGGTGTTCGCCGGCTTTATTGGCTACGACACCTATGTGGCCACGACGGTGCCGCCCACGCTGCCCAACGCCGTGCTCATGGCATCCAACCTGTTCGTGGACATCATCAACGTGTTCCTGCGCATCCTGAACATCCTTGGTCGTCGCGACTAGTACCAAATTGCAGCGGTGCTTGCGCACGTGTAAATCGATGCGAAAGGCGGTCCTTCGGGGCCGTCTTTTTTGTACACGGCGGGGTATCATGGATGGGAAAAGCCGATAGCGGCAGAGACCGAGAAAGGTGACCACTTATGGCAGACGTCGACAACAGGAACCGTAACCGCAGGCCCAATCGCTCGGGGCAGCCCAACCCCAAGCGCGAGGCCCGTGCCAAGGCCGCCGAGCGTCACGTGGCGACTGTGTCCGAAGCGTGCGCCAAGGATATCGAGCGCTCGCTTGCCGGCGTGCGCGAGTTCGATGGCATGCCTGCCGGATTTGTCGCGGCGATGAAGGCCAAGGCCCAGGCAGCTGCGGCTGCCGAGGAGCCGGTTGCCGAGGTTGTGGAGGCCGACGCTGCCGAGGTTGAGGCTGCCGAGGTGGAGACCGCGGTCGAGCCCGAGGCGGCACCCGAGTCCACCGAGTCGGCTGACGAAGCCGAGTCCGCGCCCGCGGAGGAGGCTGCTCCGGTCCTGCCCGAGGTCACTGTGCTTGATGCCTCCGCCACGCAGGCAATCCTCGATAACGGCCGCGGCTATGCGCAGTTCTGCGATATGGCCGTGCTTGCCTTTGCTTCGTTTACCAATCCGGGCGGTGGCTACATCCAGGGCTATCTGGGCCAGGAGGCAACGCTCTGTGCCGATTCGTACCTGTACAACGTCCTCGACAAGCAGCGTAAATGGTACGGCGAGAACCGTCGCCGCAACATCAACTGTGAGCTGTACCGCAACCGTGCGCTGGTGGTGCCCGCGGTACGCTTCGACCGCAAGCATGTGCACGCCTATGCCGACGTAATCGTCGCCGCTGCACCCAACGCCAAGCGTGCTCGCCAGGAGTACCGCGTGAGCGACGATGCCTTGCTTGACGTCCTGCGCGACCGCATTCGCTTTGTGCTTGCTATATGCGATGAGCTGGGCCGCGAGAAGCTCGTACTGGGTGCTTGGGGCTGCGACAACAACGGCTTTGACGCCGAGACCGTGGCCGAGCTCTTCCGTAAGGAGCTCGCGTCGGGCGACTTTAAGGTCAAGCAGGTCTTCTTTGCCGTGCCCTCTACGCGCTGGGACGAGGATTTTGCCAAGTTTGAGCACGTGCTGGCAAACTTCCCCGAGTGCAACGAGGAGTCCTATGCCCAGGTTGCCGCTCGCGCTGCGGCTGCCCGCGCCGCCGAGCAGGCCCAGGCTGCTGCCGAGGACGATGAGGACGAGGACGATTGGCGCAAGTACCTGTAATCGGTACGTGCCGACAGATAGGTCGAGCCGGCGGGAGGGCTGCTCCCGTCGGCTTTTTACTAAAGGAAGGGCTTACGATGAAAAACGTTCTGTGCTTTGG
This sequence comes from uncultured Collinsella sp., assembly GCA_902475865.1. GTDB lineage: Bacteria > Actinomycetota > Coriobacteriia > Coriobacteriales > Coriobacteriaceae > Collinsella. Next base: position 2,888 of record CABSBK010000049.1, on the reverse strand, counting down.
CGACAGCAATACCTATGGCTACGATCCGGCAGGTATGCGCGACGGCACCGCGGTGCGCTATGCGCACGATGTGCGCTGGTGCGGCGTGGCACAGCGTGACCTGGGCGAGGGCTGGCATGTGATTGAGGAGGGGCTCAACGGCCGCACGACGGTGCGCGACGATATGTGCCATCTGGACACTAACCTCAACGGCATTCGCGCGCTTCCGATGCTGCTCGAGGCTCATAAGCCGCTGGATGCGATCGTGATTATGCTGGGCACCAACGACTGTAAGACGGTCTTTAACGTGACAGCTTCCGATATCGCCCGTGGCGCCATGGCGCTGATTCGCGCTGTCCGCGCGTTTCCGTGGACCGACGCTGCGCCTTGTCCGCGCATTCTGCTGATGGCTCCTATCAAGATCAAGCCGCAGATCGCCGATGTGTATATGACCGACTTTGACGAGCATTCCGTCGAGGCCTCGGAGCATTTTGCCGAATACTATGCGTATGTTGCCGAGCAGTTTGGCTGCGACTTTTTGAATGCCGCCGATTTTGCCGAGCCGGGCGATATCGACTATCTGCATATGATGCCCGAAAGCCACGAGAGCTTGGGCCACGCCGTGGCAGCCAAGCTCCAAGAGATGCTCGGAGCGTAGCGCGACCCAAAGCAGTGCAAAAGTTCCCCTTGCGGCGGTTTGTGTCGTTGGTTTGTCTTGATCTGTAACAGTTGTAAGGCCGAAAACGGGTTAGATGTTACAGATTGAGATTATTTAGGTCGATATCGGTCGTTTGTCTCGATCTGTAACATCTAGGGTCGATGTTGCCGAGTTACTGTTACAGATCGAGATTATCTTCTCAGCGGAATTTGAATGCCTCAATCTGTAACAGGTGGGCCGAAAAATGGGCTCTAACTGTTACATATCGAGATGTTTGTGGGACCCGCCGCAAAGGTGCCTGTCCCCTTTGCGGTGGTTTTGGGCTGCGAATCTTAATACTGCCACATGTGATTGACGGGGCCGGAGCCTTTGCCCATATCAAAGCCTGCGGCCAGAGCGCCCGTTAGGTAGGCCTTGCCGGCGTTGACGGCATCGGCAAGATCCATGCCCTGGGCCAGCGCGCAGGCGATGGCGGACGAGAGCGTGCAGCCGGTGCCGTGCGTGTTGTGGGTCTCGATACGCTTGTGACGGAACCACGTGGTGAGCGGATCGCCCAGATGGTTGCCCTCGTCATCGAGCGGCGCGGGCTCTGCTAGCACATCGTTGGCCTCGTTGACAAAATGCCCGCCCTTAACGAGAGACGCGCAGCCAAAGCGACGGGTGAGAAGCATGGCGGCATTTTGCTGCGTGCGCTCGGAATCGACTTCGTAATCGAGCAGTGCCATGGCCTCGGGAATATTGGGCGTGATGACAGTCGCCAGCGGGAACAGGCGACGCGTGAGCGCTTCGGCGGCATCCTCGGCAATGAGGCGGGCGCCCGAAGTGGCGACCATGACGGGATCGACGACCACGTTCGTTGCGTTCCAGGCGCTCAAACGGTCGGCGATAACCTCGATAATCTCAGCAGAGGAAACCATGCCGATCTTGACGGCGCTGGGTCGGATATCGTCAAAAACGGCATCGATCTGCGCCGCGACAATATCCGGGGAGATGTTCTGCACGGCGGTGACACCGAGCGTGTTTTGTGCGGTGATGGCCGTGATGGCTGTCTCGGCATACAGACGGTGCGCCGTGATGGTCTTGATGTCGGCCTGAATGCCGGCACCACCGCTGGAATCGGATCCTGCGATGGATAGAACGGCGGGTACCTTACTGCGATCCATGTTCGCTCCCTTGTTCGGTCGGATTCAAATGGGTCTTCTGCCTGCATTATAAAGTGCCCGGGCCGGCTGTATGCCGATCCCGGGCGGGTGGTGCAATCTTTACGTAAATGTAAGAAAATGTTCACATGTCAACAATTGACGAACACCTTGTGGCCGTTTGTGGCTCCGGTGACGAGTTAGTCCTCCATGCCGAGGTCGATCGTCGTGCCTTCGAACACCTTGTTGACGGTGCGGACGGCGCACATCTTGCCACACATGGTGCAGGTGCCCTCGGTGGCGGCGGGGGATTCCTCGTAGCGCTTCTTGCCGGTGACCGGGTCGAGCGCGCACTTCCACATGGCGTCCCAGTCGAGCTTGCGGCGTGCCTGGCCCATCTTGTCGTCCATGTCGCGGGCGTGGGGCACCTTCTTGGCGATGTCGGCGGCGTGTGCGGCGATCTTGGTGGCCATGAGGCCGTCGAGCACGTCCTGGGCGTTGGGCAGGCACAGGTGTTCGGCGGGCGTCACGTAGCACAGGAAGTCGGCGCCCGAGCTCGCGGAGATAGCGCCGCCGATGGCTGCGGTGATGTGGTCGTAACCCACGCCGATATCGGTCACCAGCGGCCCGAGCACATAGAACGGGGCGTTGTGGCACAGGCGCTTCTGCAGCTTCATATTGGCGGCGATCTCGTCGAGCGCCATGTGGCCCGGTCCCTCGACCATAACCTGGACGCCGGCGGCCCAGGCGCGCTTGCACAACTTGCCGAGCTCAATCATCTCGGCGGTCTCGGTGGCGTCGTTGGAATCGTAGAGACAGCCCGGGCGGCAGGAGTCGCCGAGCGAGATGGTCACGTCGTACTCGTGGCAGATTTCGAGCACCTCGTCGTAGAACTCGTAGAACGGATTCTCGTTGCCGGTGACCTCCATCCATCCAAACAGCAGCGAGCCGCCGCGGCTGACGATGTTCATAAGGCGGCCGGTTTCCTTGAAAGTTTTGATGACCGATTTATTGATGCCGCAGTGGATGGTCATAAAGTCCACGCCGTCCTCGGCGTGTGCGCGCACGACCTCGAGCAGGTCGTCCTTGGTAAGCTTGACCAGCGGCTTTTC
>CABSBK010000048.1 GCA_902475865.1 uncultured Collinsella sp. | reverse complement strand
AATCGCCTTTAGCTACTCGGGCTTGACGCGAGAGGTGCTGGACTGCACCGTCGAGGCCCAACGCCACAACTGTCCCGTTGTGGCCGTGACCAAAGTAGATGAATCGTCCAAGCTTGCCACCATGGCCGATGCCGTGCTTGGCGTTGCTGCAAGCGAGCCCTTGGTCCGCAGCGGTGCCATGGCCTCGCGTATGGCTCAGCTTATGGTTGTCGATGCCCTCTACGCTGCTTACGTTGCGAGCGATTACGAACGGGCGACGCATGTCATCAAGCAAAACTACATCGAGAAACAGGAAAGATGAGGTGAACAAAATGCTCGATTTAACAAAATTCACGACCGAACAGCGCAATCTTAGGTCAATGGACCTCGATACGATGACGTCGCTGCAAATCGTCACGACGATGAACGATGAGGATCTTCGCGCCGTCCAGTCGGTCACGAAAGTGTTGCCACAGGTTGCCACGGCAATCGACTGGGCTGCCGAGGCGCTCGAGTGCGGCGGACGCGTCTTTTATATGGGCGCGGGCACGAGCGGTCGTTTGGGTGTGCTCGACGCTTCGGAGTGCCCACCCACGTTTGGCGTATCGCCCGATCTGATTGTCGGGCTCATTGCCGGAGGCGAGACGGCGTTTACCAGGGCTGTCGAAGGTGCCGAGGATAGCGAGGAACTTGGCGCGAGTGACCTGCGGGAACATGGGCTCTCCGCCAAGGATCTCGTCGTTGGTTTGGCGGCAAGCGGTCGTACCCCCTATGTGGTGGGCGGCCTCGCGTACGCCAAGGCAGCTGGGTGCAAGACCATTGCAATTGCCTGCAACCAAGGGTCGAAGATCGGGGAGAGCGCAGACCTTGCCATAGAGCCCGTGCCCGGTCCCGAGGTGCTGACCGGCTCAACGAGGCTCAAGGCGGGAACGGTTCAAAAGCTCATTCTCAACATGATTTCGACCGGTGCCATGGTCAAGATCGGCAAGGTATACCAAAACCTGATGGTCGATGTGCAGCAGACGAACGAGAAGTTGGTGGTGCGCGGCCAGAACATCGTGATGGAGGCGACCGGCTGCACGCGCGAGCGCGCTGTTCAGGCGCTTGCAGATGCCGGCGGCCATGTAAAAACCGCTATTGTCTCGGTACTGCTGGACTGCGATGCCGAGCAGGCTGCGGTAGCTCTTGAGCGGGCGCGCGGCCATGTCCGTGCTGCGGTGAGTGGCCATGAGAAGAGCAATGTCGATGCGCGGTAGGCGCACATCGTGAGGCTATATGACATCCAGACGAGATTTCCAATACAAGGAGGAGTTATGACGAACAAAGAGCTGGCTCAAAAGCTGCTGGACCTTTTGGGCGGTAAAGACAACGTGCTGGCAAACGCGGCGTGCATGACGCGCCTGCGCGTGACCGTCAAAGACGCGGGCAACGTCGACACGGAGGGTATTAAGGCACTCGACGGCGTGATGGGCCTGGTTGAGGACGACACGATGCAGATCGTGCTGGGTCCGGGCAAGGTGAATAAGGTGCTCGAGGAATTCTCCAAGCTCACCGGCCTTGCGAAAGGCGTTGCTGACGAGAGCGTGGTTGACGCTGCGGCCACAAACAAGGCCGCGCAGAAGGCCAAGTACGAGTCCAAGCCGGTTCAGGCCTTCCTCAAGAAGATTTCCAATGTTTTCGTCGCCCTGCTTCCCGGCATTATTGCGGCTGGCCTTATCAACGGTATCTGCAACGTCATTAATGTCTCGACGGCCGGTGCGCTTGCAGGTGAGTGGTGGTATCAGGGCATTCGCTCCATGGGCTGGGCCCTCTTTGCCTATCTGCCCATCTTGGTGGGCTACAACGCGGCACGCGAGTTTGGTGGCTCCGCTGCGCTGGGCGGTATTGCCGGCATGATGTGCATCGCTAACAGTGCTATGCCTCTGCTCGCGCCTGGCGCCGCCGATCCCAGCACCGCTATTCTGCTGCCGCTCACCAATGCGCAGTACAACCCCGCAGCGGGCGGTATGATTGCGGCTCTCATCGCTGGTGCGTTTTTCGCCTGGATGGAGCGTCAGATTCGCAAGGTCATGCCCAACGCGCTCGATACGTTCCTGTCTCCGCTGCTGGTGCTCATCATCGGTGCCTTTGCTCTGATGCTTGTCATCCAGCCGGTTGGCGCTTGGCTGACGACCGCGATCTTTAGCGTCCTCACCTTTATCTTTGAGAAGCTGGGCGTTCTGGGCGGCTATATCCTGTCGGCAGGCTTCTTGCCGCTGGTGTCCGTCGGCCTGCATCAGGCACTTACGCCGATCCACGCTATGCTCAACGATCCCGACGGCGCTACCAAGGGCATCAACTACCTGCTGCCCATCCTTATGATGGCTGGCGGCGGCCAGGTCGGTGCCGGTCTGGCGCTGTACTTTAAGACCAAGAACGCCAAGCTTAAGAAGTATGTCGCAGAGTCCATCCCCGTTGGCATCCTGGGCGTTGGCGAGCCTCTGATGTATGCCGTTACGCTGCCGCTTGTCCGCCCGTTTGTGACGGCCTGCCTGGGTGCCGGATTTGGCGGTGCGCTCGCGGCGCTGCTTCACATCGGCACGGTTTCTCAGGGCGTTTCCGGTCTGTTTGGCCTGCTGATTGTCGTTCCCGGCCAGCAGCTCGGCTACGTTGCCGCTATGCTGCTTGCCTATGCCGCCGGCTTTGTCCTGACGTGGTTCTTTGGCGTCGACGAGCAGAAGATCAACGAGTTCTTTGGCGAGTAGCCTGATGCTGCGCGCTATGTCATTCGAGCGTCATGACGTGCCGCAGATCTCTTGATGCTATGGTTGTGCCGGCGGGGCTAACTGCTCCGCCGGCTTTTTTTAAAGGAGAATCGAAGCGTGAGAACGGGTATTTCTGTCTATCTTTCCAGTCCCCTGCAGGATATCGAGCGGACGATTGAACATGGTGCCGCGGCGGGTGCGCGCTATGCGTTTACCTCTCTGCATATTCCCGAGGATGGGGGAGCGGCATATGCCGATAAGGTTCGTCAGGTGCTGTCGCTGCTTTCCGCTCGCGGTATTGCGCTCATTGCCGATGTGGGGCCGCGCACGTGCGATTTGCTGGGCCTTGAACGCATGGAGGATTTGCGCGATCTGGGACTGGAATACCTGCGCCTGGATTACGGCTTTAGTGCCCAGCGGGTCGCGGAGCTGTCCGGTGTATTTCGCATTGTGGTCAATGCATCGACGGTGAGTCCTGATGAAATCGCATCGTGGCGAGAAGCTGGCGCCGATGTGACTCGTTTCGCCGCCTGCCACAATTTTTACCCCAAGCCTTATACCGGTTTAGCTCTTGAAGATGTTGCTCGGACGAATCTTCGTCTTGCGGCGCTCGGCTTTGAAATCATGGCTTTTGTGCCGGGCGATGCCAACGTTCGCGGTCCGGTATTCGAGGGATTGCCGACGGTTGAGGCGCAACGCGGTCGCGCGTCAAAGGTTGCCCTCAACATGCTTGAGCTCGCACATGGCGCCGATTGCGACATTGTTTTGGTCGGCGACCCCGATCTTTCCGAAGCGGGTTGGGCGCAGTTTGCCCAGGTTTCCGCGGGGTATGTTGACATGCCGTGCCAGCTCGACCCCGGATACTCCTATTTGTTGGGACAAGTCCATCACGATCGACCTGACTCGAGCGCCCTTATTTTTAGGTCTCAGGAGTCGCGTACGTCGCTTAAGCCGGATTCCGTGCCGACGGATGCCGGTGCAGGTCTGCCGCGAAAGACGGGGTCGATTGCCGTCAGTAATAGCGGCTATGGACGCTACGAAGGCGAGCTTGAGATTGCGCGGGTCGATCTTCCCGGTGACGAGCGCATGAACGTTGTAGGCCATATAGCGCCCGAGGCGATGGAGTTGCTGCCGTTTGTTAAGCGAGGCTTTGGGGTGCGGTTCGTTTAGCGTGGAATCCTTGGGCTACAATTGCTCAATCGTGTGTGTATTCCTTGTTTGGTATGCGCCTATCCACGTTGTCTGATCTGTATCTGGAGGATTTCCATGGCAGTGCTGTTTGTTGAATATCCCAAATGCTCGACGTGTAAAAAGGCCAAGGCCTGGTTGGACGAGCATGGGGTTGAGTACGTCGATCGCGATATTGTTACAGATAATCCTTCGGCTGAGGAACTTGCGACCTGGATTGCACGTTCGGGGTTGCCGGTGCGACGCTTCTTTAACTCGTCGGGTATGAAGTATCGAGAGCTTGGCCTGAAGGCGCGCCTGGACGCGGGGATGATGGATCAGGAATGCTATGAGCTGCTGGCGACCGACGGTATGCTGGTTAAGCGCCCACTGCTGGTGGGCGATGACTTTGCGATTCCAGGCTTTAGGGAAGTGGCCTGGGCCGAGGCGCTGCTGTAGCAACTGCGGAAAGTGCATCCCGTTCTGAGTGCAGATTCCGGGATGCGCTTTCCGTCGGCAGGTCCGCTCCGGTCAGTCCTCAAACTGTGCCCACTTATGCGGGTCGTAGATCTTTACTTGCTTGTTGGGCTTGCCGCTCCAGTACTCTTCGTCCATAAAGGGCAGATATGCCTGAATGCCGGGGCAGATGAACGGAATCCGCTGTTGCTGCAGGCGTTCGCGCTGTCGTCGCCCCAGATGCGTCTCGGATATGACGGTCGGCATGCCGGATAACTTGACGAGGCTCGCCTGGATGCGCTTGAGGTCGGGAAGCGCCGCGTGCCATGACGTCCGCATAATTAAAAAAGAGGCGTGACGGTATTCCGCTTGCATCACCGTGATGGCGGGACGGAGCGTGGGGTGGATTTTGTCCCGGTCGGGCCAAGGTCTGGCGGATATCTCGAGGCCCAGGGTCTCCCATAGGTAATCAAGCTCATCATCCATGTCGCCTCGATGTCCGCGCGATAATTGGCATCCTGATTGTGTCACTATTGACGGTGACCAGAATGCAGCAATCTGCCAACGGTAATTACGGTGCGCTTACGGCATTTTGCCCCTTGCATGCGGTCTGGCTTCACCGGTCCTTCATGGGTCGGAGCAAATTGGCCGATTTTCAAAAAAGTTAAAAATGGGGCTTGCGTCACCGTAGAACTTCCCGTATATTTCTTTCTTGCGCAAAGGCACAGCCGAGCGCAGCGATGCAGTCATTGGGATGTCGTCTAATGGCAGGACAGCGGATTCTGGTTCCGTCAATGGGGGTTCGACTCCCTCCATCCCAGCCATTGCATTTGCTACATATGGCCCGTTCGTCTAGCGGTTTAGGACGCCGCCCTCTCAAGGCGGAGATCACCAGTTCGAATCTGGTACGGGCTACCACAAAATGAACGCCCGGGCCTCGCAAGAGACCCGGGTTTTGTGTATTGACCGTATATGCGGCGTCTGCCGTGTTTCGCTCAGATCGAGGAGTAGCCATGGATCTGCCCATCAGCTTGCAAGACATCACGTATGCCGAGAACTATCTGGCGCAGGGCGACCTGGCCACGGCGACGCCGCTGTTGGAGCGTCTGGTTGAGCTCGCCGAGGAGTATATCGATGCCGAGTGCAAGACGGAGGAGAACCGCCAGTACTTTAGCTTCGATAGCAAGTTTGAGCGTCTGGCCTACCGCCGCGTGGAAAAGGATCCGCGCGAGCTGGTGCAGGTCGAGGTGCCCTTTGATCGCCTGTATTCCGACATGGCGTATGCCTACATTCGCCAGCAGGATTATGTGAGTGCTCGCAACGCCTTGATGCAGGCCGTGCGCTGGGACCCCATGAACTGCAACTACCGCCTGGATCTGGCCGAGCTGTTCCGTGCGCTCGAGGACAAGCAGGAGTGGGCATCGCTTTCGTTTTCGGTGCTAGAGCGTGCGAGCGACGGCAAGTGCGCCGCCCGCGCCTACGCCAACTTGGGCCAGTATTTCCTTGAGCCCGAGGCCGAGAACGTCTCGGCGGCTGTGGGTTGCGCGCGTCTGGCGCTGCGCTTGGCCCCTGGCGACGCGCATACGACGCGCCTGCTCAACAAGATCCATACTGCCTATCCGGATGCCGCCGATGAGAGCGACGACCACGTGATGGGTGAACTGGCCCTGCAAGGCGTGCCGACCTCGCCTTCGGCCGAGATTGCCATCTGCCTGATCATGTGTGCGACCGATGCTGCAAGCGACGGCGACAAGCAGGAGGCGACGCGCCTGACGGTCCGTGCCCGCGACCTTGTGGGCGAGGAGGCATGTGCGGCGATCATTAAGCTGGTGCGCGAGAGCGATGCCGAGCTCAACGCCGAGCGCAAGGCAAAGCGCGCAGGCGCCGACAAGGGAGCCGACGGCGTCAAGGAGGCCGGCGATGCCCAGTAAGCGCGAACGCAAGCTCATTTCCAAGAATCGTTCGGCGCATCACGAGTACTTTATCGACGAGACGTTCGAATGCGGCATTGAGCTGAGCGGTACCGAGGTCAAGTCGATTCGCGAGCGCGCCTGTCAGATCACTGACACCTTTGCGCTGATTCGCGGCGGCGAGTGCTGGCTGGTGGGCCTGCACATTCACCCTTACAGCCACGGTGGCGTGTGGAACCGTGACCCCGATCGCCGTCGCCGTCTGCTGCTGCATCGCAAGGAGATTGATTTTCTTGACGGCAAACTGCGCAACCGCGGCTATGCGCTGGTGCCGTTGGAGCTCTACTTTAATACCGATGGTCGCGTAAAGCTGCTGTTGGGCCTGGGCCGCGGCAAAAAGCTCTACGACAAGCGCGAAGACATGGCCAAGCGCGACGTTCAGCGCGAGATTGACCGCGCGCTTAAGGAGCGTAACCGCTAGGCGCTCTGTATAAGTTGCGGTGGTATACGGACTGTTTTGCCTGTTTGATGGGCTATTCAGTCCCTATTTCACCGCAACTGCGGGCGTTCCATCTTGCTTACTGTTCTGACACCTATGTCTCAAAGGTGGCGTCCGTTATGGGCGCCGCCTTTTTTGTGGGTACATACATCCATGAGGTTCCAACCCGGGTTAGAGGAGTGGTTGTTATGGACAAAACTGCGTTCTTTACGATGCCGAGCGGCCTGTATGTGGTGAGTGCTGCGGCCGACGGGCTGCGTGCCGGCTGCGTCATCAACACCGCGGTGCAGGTGACGTCCGCGCCGCCGTGCATCTCGGTTGCCGTGAACAAGGAAAATGTCACGTCTGGTGTTATCTCGTCTGCCAAGGCCTTTGCGCTGACCGTGATCGATCAGACGGCCGATATGCTCTACATTGGCAACTTTGGATTCCGTACCAGCAGCGACTATGATAAATTTGCTAAGTACGAGACGCGCGAGACTGCCCTTGGCATGCCCTATGTTCCCGAGCACGCGGCGGCCTTGTTTAGCTGCCGTTTGATTGACACTGTTGACGTGGGCACGCACCTGCTCTTTATTGGCGAGGTCGAAGATGCCGAGCGTCTGAGCGGCGAGACTCCGTTGACCTATGACTACTACCACAAGGTGCTGAAGGGCAAGACGCCGCCCAAGGCGTCTTCGTACCAAGGGTAGAATTGCTGCAAAACTACTTGCATAATATTATTGAGAATATATACT
>CABSBK010000047.1 GCA_902475865.1 uncultured Collinsella sp. | reverse complement strand
GATCGCCACGCACGTGGCAGATGCCCGCACTTGCTGCCTGCATCCCGCTAATGCCACGCACCGCCAGATGAACGATGAGGAGCTCATCGCCTGTGGCATCTCCGCCGACATGGTACGCCTGTCGTGCGGCCTCGAGGACACGGCCGACTTGATTGCCGACCTTGAGCAGGCGCTCGAGCAGTGCTAGGCTAGCTCCGTACAAGGTGCCGATGCTGGTAGAAAGCTTCGGCGACCTTTCGTTCCGATTCCGTAGGCGGGACCCCAATCGCGGCTGTTTGCAGGCGATTGGGGCCCCGTTTTTTTGCGTTGGGCCACTCGAAAGGATGGATATGGAGAAAACTGCAGAGCAGCTGCGCCGCGAGCACATTGCTCTAGAGGGCGACACCCATGGCAAGAACAAATGGGCGATTCTGTTTACCGTGCTCATCATGACGTTTATGGTGTGTCTGGATTCGACCGTCGTGACCGTGGCGCTGCCCGTGATGCAAAAGGAGCTGGGCGTGGGCCTCGACCGCATCCAGCTGGTGAGTTCGGTGTATCTGCTTGCGACATGCGTGGCTATGTTGCCGTTTGGCCGTCTGGGTGATGTGCGCGGCAAGGTGAATGTGTTCCAGCTGGGCGTCATCGTCTTTTCGGTCGGTTCGCTGCTGTGCGGCCTTTCGGCCTCGCTCGAGGTTCTTATCCTGGCACGCATTGTTCAGGGCATCGGTTGCGCAGCGGCCATGGCTAACAACATGGGTATCATCACCGAATCGTTTCCGGCGCGCGAACGAGGTCGTGCCATGGGCATTCTCGCGACCTTTGTGGCCCTCGGCATGATGTGTGGCCCCGTGCTCGGCGGCATGCTGGTGGCAAGCTTTCCCTGGGAGAGCATCTTCCTCATCAACCTGCCCATCGGCGTCATCTCGTTTATCGTGGGGTTCTACACGCTGCCGCATGTTAGGCCAGAGGCTGGCGAACGCCCCATGCCCCTTGCCGAGGCTGCTCGCCGCTGTTTTGCAAATTCGGCCTTCACCATCAACCTTGTCTGCATGCTCATCGTGTTCGTTGGCATTGGCGCATCCGAGTTTATTCTGCCGTTCTATTTTCAGGACGCCCACGGCTTTGGTTCTGACATCTCTGGACTACTCTTTTTGGCGCTGCCGATGGTGAATGCCTTTATCGGCCCGCTTTCGGGTACGGTTTCGGACCGTGTTGGCTGCGAGGGCCCCACGGCGGTCGGCCTGGGCGTGTACGTATGCGGTCTTTTTGCGGTAAGCACGCTCGACGAGCACTCTTCTATCCCTGTGATCGTGTGCTGCGTCGCGTTTATGTCGTGCGGTACGTCGATTTTCCAGAGCCCCAATAACTCGCTGTATATGGGCTCGGCTCCGCGCGAAGCACTCGGCTTTGCGGGCAGCTTGGGCAGTTTGGCGCGCTACGCGGGTATGGCAGTTGGCATTACGGCGGCATCGCATATCCTATATGGGCAGATGAGCGTGGCGATGGGTGAGGCCGTGACCAGTTTTGTTGCAGGCCGTCCGGATGTGTTCCTGTTTGGTTTTCGTTCGGTGTTCTATGTGTTGATGGCCGTGGCAGCCGTGGGCTTTGCGCTCGCCATGGTGCGTTTGGTGAGGATGCGCGCCCGCCATTAGCTTGTGGAGGCAGGCTTGCCACGAATCGGCCCATCTACTGGTCTTGCGGCTTTATAGTGCGATGCGGCTTGTGGGACGGGCGGGGGTCGGTCCGTGGTAGACTATCGAACAACGTTTATTAATCGCGCGGTATCGTTGCCGCGAGAAGGGGTTGCGCCATGCAGGAGCTTGAGGATCGTATTCGCCATGACGGCATCGTAAAGGCCGGTAACGTCCTTAAGGTTGATGCCTTCCTCAACCACCAGTGCGACGTTGAGCTGTTCGACCACATGGGCGCCGAGTGGGCCCGTCTGTTCGAGGGTGTCGAGATCAACAAGATTCTGACGATTGAGGCTTCGGGCATTGGCATGGCTTGTATCGCGGCTCAGCATTTTGGCGGCGTGCCGGTGGTCTTTGCCAAGAAGGCACAGTCCATCAACCTCGACGGCGAGCAATATGCCACGACCATCTACTCCTTTACCAAGCAGAAGGAGTACCCGGTCATCGTTGGCAAGCGCTTCCTGTCCGAGGGCGATAAGGTCCTGATTATCGACGACTTCCTGGCCAACGGCTGTGCGCTCGAGGGCCTAATCAAGATCTGCGAGGCTGCGGGTGCCGAGGTGTCCGGCATTGGCATTGCAGTGGAGAAGGGCTTCCAGGGCGGCGGCGATAAGCTCCGCGAGCGCGGCTTCCGCGTCGAGAGCCTGGCCCGTATCGCCGATATGGACTGCGAGACCGGCGAGATCACCTTCGCCTAAGCGCGCAACACAAGCGATTGGTATGCGATGTGACAAAGGGCTTTCCCTTTGTCACATTTTTTGTATGAGGGGAGGTGTTGATATGGACGAGAACAAGATGGGATGGCGCGAGTATGCGCGCTATGCCGAGATGTCGGCCGAGGAGTTGGCGCGTGATTGCGAGGTGCAGGTGTTTCGCGCGACTGGTCCGGGCGGACAAGGCGTCAACACGACGGATTCGGCGGTGCGCATGAAACATATCCCTTCGGGGATTACCGTGACGGCGCGCGAGAGCCGTAGCCAGTTCCAAAACCGTAGTAGCTGCCTGCGTAAGCTGCGTGCTGAGCTTGAGTGTCGTGGCCGTCCGCCGCGCCGACGCGTAAAGACCAAGGTGCCTCAGCGCTCTCGCCAGCGCAGACTCAATGACAAGCACTTCAACGCCATTAAAAAGGCCAACCGTCGCAAGCCGGGTAGCGACGAATAGCCTCCTCATGAGTTGCGGTGAAATAGGGACTGTTTTGCGGCTTTAGCTGCATAAACAGTCCCTATTTCACCGCAACTTAGGTGGGGTTAGCGGGTTGGGTGCCAGACTTGGAGGGCACCGGGAAGAATGTCGACCTCGATGCGCGAGGCGACGATGGGCTCGCCGTCGGCTTGGATGGGGTAGTCTGGCTCCTCAAAAGTGAGCTCGGCATGGCGGCATCGGCGCATGCGAACCGGTGGCAGCTTGGTATGGTGGCCGTCCTTGGCCGAAAGGAACATAGGCAGGGCAACCGCGCGAGGGACAGGGCCGCATGCGTAGCAGACGTCGAACACGCCGTCGCAGGGGTCGGCATCGGGGCAGATGCGATAGCCCGAGCCATAGGTGGGACCAAGCTGAATCGCCATGATGATCGCCCTCACGCGCTCGGCGGGCGCGCCGTCAAAGCTGACTGTCATGGAGTAGTTGCGATAGCGCAGGCCAAACTGCTCAAGTCCCGAAAGGGTGTAGAGCGGAGCGCCCGTCAAGCCGGTCTTTTTGCGCAGCTCGGTGGTGCCAAGGCCGATGGCGGCATCGATGCCGACCGAAAGCGTCTGGTCGTAGTACTCAACGGTAGCCTCGCCGCTACCGCTTGCGGGGTTCCATGAGCGAATCTGCCCGATGTCCTGACGTTGAAGCTCACAGGTGAGCAGCGCGCCATAATCCTTGCCGGAGAAATCTTCGATACCGAGCGTTTGGGCAAAATCGTTGCCGGAGCCTACGGGTAGGATGGCAAGAGCGGGGCGGATCGCCTCATCCTGCGTCATGAGTCCGTTGACGACCTCGTGGATCACGCCGTCGCCGCCGAGGGCGATAACGGTGTGATAGCCCTGAGCCTGTGCGGCCAGCTCCTTGGCGTGTCCCATGCGCTCGGTCAGTACCAGGTCAAACTGGGATGCGCGCGCGGTCATATCCAAAAAGCGCTGCAGGCGCTCGGCAACCTCGCGCGCGGCGCCCGACTGGGCGGCAGGGTTGGCGATGATGAGCGTGCGACCAAAATCAGTTGCGTGCATGGAACGACTCCCGGCGTATGACGTTACGGTGCGGTCGCGCTCGGGTCGAATTGCCCCCGATTGTGGCTGCACGGCGAATGCTAACGTCTACTCTATCAGGTCGTTGTGGCGCTCGATAGCCTCCGCTACCGTACCGCCCTCATCCACAATAAGCGAACGGCGCTTGGGTGAGATGATGCGCTGAGCGGGGTACACGCCGCGGTGTCCGCCGGTTAGGTAGCTGATAAAGGCCACGATGACAAAGAACCCGGCGGCCGTGCCGTGGAACAGGTCGATGGCCATCATGCAGGTGGTGATGGGCACGTTGAGGCCGGCGCAGAACACGCCGAGCATGCCGAGAGCCGCCAGAAAACTGGGGTCGAGCCCGGTAAGGCAACCGATCCAGCCACCGAGTGCCGCACCGATGCCAAACAGGGGCGTGACCTCGCCGCCTTGGAAGCCGGCGCCCAGGGTGAGCGCCGTCACCACGAGCTTGATGGATGCGTCAGCAAGGGTAGTGCTACCGGAGAATCCGGCGCCTGAGAGCCAGGTGGCAAGGCCGGCGTAGTTCCAGGCGTCGAGGAGGGCATAGGCGGCCAAAACCACGAGTGCGCCTATAAGTGCGCGAACGAGGTAATTGGTGATAAAGCGACCGTACAGGCTCTTGACGGTTCGAACCGACCAGGCAAAGAGACGTGCCGTCAGACCGAAGATAATGGCGCTGATAACAACGATGACGACCGTTTTGGGCGACATAGCGGGAACGCTGGCGATAACATTCGCCTCGTACTCGGTTCCCAAGGCAAGCGATGTAAAGTAGCCGGTAAACGAGGCGACCAGGCAGTAGATGCCTGCGGTGTAGTCGATCTTGCCGATAAAGCACATCTCCATGCCAAAGAACGCGCCGGCAAGGGGCGAGCCGAACACGGCGCCAAAGGCCGACGAGATGCCGGCGAGCATAAGGTCGTGGTGATCATGCTTTTTGAGGTGGGCGAGGCTCGAGATGTTGCTGGCGATGGTGCCGCCAATCTGCACCGCGGCTCCCTCGCGACCGGCCGATCCGCCCGTTAGGTGCGTGAGCGTGGAGCAGACGAAGGTGAGGACGGCCATGCGCATATGGATGAGGCGTGTGCCCAGGGCGGAGTCAATGACCAGGTTATTGCCACGCTTGGCGGCGAGACCGTGGTTTTTGTACACCCACGCGGTGGCCATGCCCACGATGGGGAGCAGGGCGTACACCCACGCATGGTGTTCGCGATAATCGGTCGCGATATTCAGCGAGGCCAAAAACGCCCAAGCGGCAACGCCCATGGCGAGCGAGACGATGACGACGAGTACGAGCAACTTGGCACTCGCGAGTAGGTTGCGGACGTTGCGGCGCGTGTCGGCAGCTAAGAGATGCTCGGAGCGGGTGATCTGATGCCTGCCTGCCATGATGACGTCGTTAAGGGAGAAAAAGCCGCCGTCGTCGAGCGGCTGGGAATGATCCTGCGCCTCGTTTGCGCTTTCGGGTTTGTCGGTAAAAGCCATACGTTCCTCTTTTTGGTTGCAACACGAGCATTATAAAACGCGGTAAACGCGACGAGCCGGTGGGTTGGTTTTCACTCTGTTTCGCGGCTTGCGGCCGACAGGTGTATTTGCGGGTACAGGCCAAGTCGCGGTCGCGCGTCGGGGATTATACTTAGACAAGCATAAAGAATCGGCGCCCCCGTTGTGCGCCGTGGCATTAAGAGGTGCATATGGCAGAGAAGCTCATTCCGCTGGAGGACGCGCAGTCGATTGTTCTGTCGCACGTTGCTCCGACCGATCTCGTCGAGATTCCCGTGTGGCAGGCCACCGGTCTTCCCTTGGCCGAGGACGCGGTGGCCGATATCGATATCTCGCCGTTTGCCAACAGCGCTATGGACGGATATGCCGTGCGTTCGGCGGACTTGGCGCAGGCGTCTGGCGAGGCGCCGGTGACGCTCGACGTTATCGGACATGAGGCCGCGGGCCATGTGTTTGAGGGCACAATCGGAGTGGGCGAGACGGTCCGCATCATGACAGGCGCGCCGGTGCCCGAGGGTGCCGATGCCGTAGTGAAATACGAGATCGTCGACGTGCTCGATGGCGACGGCAACGAGGGCTCGCACGTGAGCTTCTCGGCGCCTGCTAAAGTGGGGGAAAACGTTCGCTCTGCCGCCGAGGAGGCCCATGCCGGCGATGTTGTGATGCACGCCGGCGAGGTCGTGGCTCCGGCGGGCGCCGGCCTACTGGCAAGCGCCGGTTACGCGAGCGTGAAGGTCCATGCCGCTCCGCGCGTGGGCATTATCTCGCTGGGCACGGAGCTGGTCGCGCCGGGTGAGCTGCCGGCGCGCGGTCAGATTCGCGATTCCAACTCCTCGGCGTTAATGGCCGAGGCATTCGATGCCGGCGCCGAGCCCGTGTTCTACGGCATTGCGCCCGATGATGAGCAGGCGATTGCCGAGCTGGTGCATCGTGCCGTGCAGGAGTGCGATTTTGTCATTACGAGCGGTGGCGCCTCGGCGGGTGATTACGATTTCGTGACGGCGCCCGTCCGGCGCGAGGGCGAGGTGCTGTTTGACCGCATCTCGATGCGTCCGGGTAAGGCCATCACGTTTGGCTTGCTCGGGGGTAGGCCCTACCTGGGGCTTTCGGGTAATCCGGCCGCGGCGTATGTGGGCTTTGAGATGCTCGCCCGTCCGGCGATCCGCAAGATGCGCGGCTTTGCCGAGGGTGCGCGTCCCGTGCAGCGGGCGACGCTTACGCATAGCGTGAAAAAGCGACAGCATCGTCGCTTCTTCGATCGCGCCACGGTTTTGCGCGACCCCGAGACCGGTGAGTTGTTGGTGACCGAGGCCAAGACTCAGAATTCGGCACTGCTCGGAACGATGCAGCGGGCCAACTGTCTGCTGCGTATTGACGAGGGACCGTGCGAGCTCAAGGCGGGAGATGCCGTGGACGTTGTTCGCGTCGACCTGCCCGAGGGCGCCGTGTTGTAGGAGGAATGCTATGGAGCTGAAGATTTCGATTGTGACGTGCTCGGATACGCGCGACCTTGCCCAGGACGAGGCCGGAGCCGCACTCGAGGAGCTTATCGAGGCGCAGGGGTGGACGGTCGCCTCGCATATGGTCGTGCGCGACGACGTCAGCGAGATTGGTGATGCCATTGTGGAAGCCGCCGATGAGTGCCACGCCAATGTCGTGCTCACCTGCGGCGGAACGGGTCTTTCGATGCGCGATGTGACGCCCGAGGCGACGCGTGCCGTCTGCGACCGCGATGTGCCGGGTATTGCAGAGGCAATCCGTGCGTACTCGATGACTAAGACGCGCCGCGCCATGCTCTCGCGCGCTATTTGCATGCAACGAGGTCATACGCTTGTCGTAAACTTTCCCGGTTCTACGAAGGCTGCTCGCGAAAGCTGGGAGGCCATAGCAGACCAGCTGGAGCATGCGGCTCAGATGACAGCGGGCGGCGGGCACGCCAAATAAGCGGTTTACCTGCGGCGGGGCGACCTGAACGGCTGCTCCGCCTTTGTTTTCCGCCGAAGCGACGCCGAGGTGCACGGTAACTCGAAACTATATTCTCTGGCGAGAATAATTTCTCACTATCATTATTCGCGCAGAAGTATAATCTGATTGCAGATTAAAGC
>CABSBK010000046.1 GCA_902475865.1 uncultured Collinsella sp. | reverse complement strand
CGCCTTGTCTCCCAATTCCTGCGCCTTGTTGCTCAGGTCCTCCAGCGTGTTGGAGCTCGAGCTGTCGGTACCGCTTTGGCCACCGGACGAATTGCCATAGCTGTTCTTGTGCGTGAGCTGAATCTCCAGGTTGCCGTTGTCGTTATAGTAGGCATTCGTAACAACCCAGTTGGAATCGATGACGGGCGTTGAGCCATCGTCGGTCAGGATCACGGCGTTCGAAAGATCGGCGCCGCGCGACTTGAGGAGCTTCTTGGCGTTGGACCAGTACTGCCCCGGGATATCGCTCAGATCGACGGTGTTAGATGAGGCGGACTCGGTTTGCTCGGCAGTGGTATCGGCCGTTGAACTCCCCCGTTTGTTGAGCATGCCCGACACAATGGCGAATACAACCGACAGCGCAAAAAAGATCGCCAGCACAATGAGGATCTTCTTGATCACACTCGACGAACGCGACGGCGCCTCTTCCTCGTCCTCACCATACTGCGGAATCGACTTGGGGTACTCACGATAAGGCTGGCGCGCATACGGATCGCGCGACTCATAACGAGGCTGGGACTGTGCCGTGCGCGGCATATACGTCGTCTGCTGAGGCTGCGGAATGGGATTTTGCGGCAGGTTATTATAAGCGCCTGCCGCCGCATTGCCATACGGGTCCGGCGTCGCATTGCCATACGGGTCCTGCGGTGCATAATCAAACGGATCCCGCGGTGTATCGCCATAGCCCATAACTCGTGTGGGTTCGGCGGACGCCTGCGTCGCATCGGGGGCAGCATTGCCGGGGTTCGACACAATGCGGGTCGCATCGGCGCTGCCGCCAGCCTGCGCGGAACCATATCCGCCCATCACGGTCGTCTTGTCCTGGTCCATGCAACGTTTCCTCTCCGTCGCCTGTAAGCATCAAGTTATCCATGCATTCTACCCGCGCAAAAGCCTATGATGGGCAAAGCCCGCCGGTATCTACAAGACATGCGCGTGCCTAAGGATCAAAAAGCCCCGCCGGGCCTTGGTAGGCGCGGCGGGGCGGGCAAGCGGCTATGAGCAGCAGACTTAGAACAGGCCGGTGATGTTGCCGTCGTTATCGACGTCGATGTTCTCGGCCGCGGGGACCTTGGGCAGGCCCGGCATGGTCAGAACGCTGCCGGTCAGCGCGACCACAAAGTGGGCGCCGGCGGAAACCTTGAGCTCACGCACGGTGATGCGGAAGCCCTCGGGAGCGCCCAGGGCCTTGGCGTTGTCGCTAAAGCTGTACTGCGTCTTGGCGACGCACACCGGCAGGTTGCCAAAGCCGTTCTCGCGCAGCTCGGCGAGCTGGCGCTTGGCAGCCGGCGTAAAGTCGACACCATCGGCGCGGTAAACCTTGGTGGCGACGGCCTCGAGGGCATCGGCAACATCGGCGCCGTCTTCGTAGGCAAACTTGAGCTCGCTCGGCTGCTCGATCAGACGCATGACCTCGTCAGCCAAATCGAGCGCGCCCTCGCCGCCCTTGGCCCAGACCTCGGAAAGCTTAACGTTAACGCCGAGCTTCTGGCACTCGGACTCGATGAGCGCAAGCTCTGCCTCGGTGTCCGTCGGGAAGCGGTTGATGGCGACCACGCAGGGCAGACCATAAACGTTCTGGATGTTGTCGACGTGACGCAGCAGGTTGGGCATGCCGGCCTTGAGGGCCTCGAGGTTCTCCTCGTTGAGGTCGGCCTTGGCAACACCGCCGTTGTACTTAAGCGCACGGGCGGTCGCGACAATCACGACGGCGCTGGGGCGAACGCCCGTCATGCGGCACTTGATGTCGAGGAACTTCTCGGCACCCAGATCGGCGCCAAAGCCTGCCTCGGTAATGGCGACATCGCCAAAGCGCATAGCCATACGCGTGGCCATGATGGAATTGCAGCCGTGGGCGATGTTGGCGAAGGGGCCGCCGTGGACAAACGCGGGCGTACCCTCGAGCGTCTGCACCAGGTTGGGCTTGAGCGCATCCTTAAGCAATGCAGCCATGGCGCCCTGAGCCTTGAGGTCGCGGGCGCGGACGGGCTCGCCGGCAAAGCTGTAGCCGACGACGATCTCGCCCAGGCGCTCCTTAAGATCGTTGATACTCGTGGACAGGCACAGGATTGCCATGACCTCGGAGGCAACGGTGATATCGAAGCCGTCCTCGCGCGGCACGCCCTGAGCCTTGCCACCAATGCCGTCGATAACGTGGCGCAGCTGGCGGTCGTTCATGTCGACAACGCGCTTCCAGGTGATGCGCTTAACGTCGATACCGAGCTGGTTGCCTTGCTGAATATGGTTGTCGAGCATGGCGGCCAGCAGGTTATTGGCGGCACCGATAGCGTGGAAGTCGCCGGTAAAGTGCAGGTTGATGTCTTCCATGGGGATGACCTGGGCCCAACCGCCGCCGGCGGCACCGCCCTTGACGCCAAAGACGGGACCGAGCGAAGGCTCGCGCAGGGCCACGGCGCTCTTGACACCGCGACGACGCAGGCCATCGGCCAGACCGATGGTCGTGGTGGTCTTGCCCTCGCCAGCGGGCGTGGGGTTGATGGCGGTCACGAGGACGAGCTTGGCCTGATGATCGGTCGGCTCGTTGAGCAGTGAATAGTCGACCTTAGCCTTGTCGAAGCCGTACGGAATCAGGTGCTTTACGTCGACGCCGGCGTTCTTAGCCACCTCGGTAATGGGCAGCGGCGTGACGGAACGTGCGATTTCGATGTCAGTAGGCATGGGCGGTCCTTTCGTTACCGAATGAGAAAAAGACCATTTCAGCATAGCACGGGCGCGCAATAGTAAAACACCCGTAACCGATGAATGGCGATATGTTTATCCAATGCTCAGCGATAGCCTACAGACCAGCCAAAACAAACCCGCCTCTAAACGGCTGGCTCGATGCCCAAGTGCTCAAAGGTGCGCAAGGTTGCCTGACGGCCCTGGGGCGTGCGAATCATCAAGCCGCACTGCAGCAGGTAGGGCTCATAGACATCCTCGAGCGTACCCGGGTCCTCGCCCACCGCGCTGGCAAGGGTCGTCAAACCCACGGCACGACCAGAGAACGTCTTGGCAAGCGTCTCCAAGATACGAATGTCCATCCAGTCCAGACCAAGCTCATCAATCTCGAAGAACTCGAGCGCCTGACGGCAAATATCAAGCTCAATAGGACCGTTGCCGCGCACCTGCGCATAGTCGCGCACGCGCTTGAGCAGACGGTTGGCCAAGCGCGGCGTGCCACGCGAGCGCGAGCCGATCTCGAGCGCGCTCGGATGGTCGATCGTCACGCCCAGGATGGTCGCCGAGCGCGTCACGATCTGGGCAAGCTCCTCGACCGTGTAGTAGTCCAGGCGATACGAAATGCCAAAGCGGTCGCGTAGCGGGCCCGTGAGCATACCCGAGCGGGTCGTTGCCGCCACCAGCGTAAACTTGGGAATATCTAGGCGAATCGAACGTGCGGCCGGACCTTTACCGATCACGATATCGAGCGCAAAGTCCTCCATAGCGGGATATAGGACTTCCTCGACCGACCGGTTAAGGCGGTGGATCTCATCGATAAACAGCACGTCACCCGGCTGCAAGTTAGTCAGGATGGCCGCCAGGTCACCGGTACGCGCAATAGCCGGGCCGCTCGTCGTCTTGATCTGAGCGCCCAGCTCGTTGGCGATAACCGTGGCCAACGTGGTCTTGCCCAGGCCCGGAGGGCCCGAGAAAATCACGTGGTCGAGCGTCTCGCCACGGCTCTGCGCCGCCTCGATCAGCACGCGAAGGCTCTGCTTGATATGCTCCTGACCGCAGTAGTCGTCCAAGCGCTGGGGACGCAGGGTACGGTCGACATCGAGGTCCTCGGGTGTCAGTTCCGAGCCCACCATACGCTCACCGTGCGCCATGGATGCCGCCGGCGAGTTGCCGGGCGTCGACCACAAGTCCTGAGAGTCATCGGCTTCCCACATCACGCATCCATTCCGAGTCGCTTAAGCGCCGCGCCGAGCAGGTCCTCGACACGCATATCCTGCCCATCATACCCGCTCAGGGCAACCTCGGTCTCCTGCGGGCTAAAGCCCATGGAAAGGAGTGCCGCGCGGGCGTCATCGATTGCCGAGGGAGCGGCGGCGGGGACCGGCATCGCAGCCTGACCGGGGATTACGTCGACCGGAACAAAGCCCTTGTCCTTGGCAAAGGTACTCTTGAGCTCCAAGATGAGGCGCTGGGCGGTCTTTTTGCCCACACCGGGAACCTTGGCCATGCCCTTGTCGTCCTCGGCCATCACCAGGGAATACAGCTGTCCCACGGTATAGGTGGAAAGCACAGCAAGCGCCAGGCGCGGACCGACGCCCGAGACAGAAACGAGCCGATCGAACATCGTGCGCTCGTCCTTGGAAGCAAAGCCAAAGAGCGTCATGGCGTCCTCGCGCACCTGCATGCGGGTATAGAGGCGAACCTCGCCGCCGGGCGTAGGCAGCGTGGCGGCAGTGCTGCCCGAAATACCGAGTTCAAAGCCCACGCCCGATACATCGACGACGGCCGAGCTCATCGTGGCCTCGACAAGCGTTCCATGGAGCTGGGAGATCATCAGTATCCGGTTCCTCTCTGTTGATAGAACTCGCCGCCGGTAAGCGCTCGGGTACGGCTTAGGTTAACGTGACAGATGGCGCAAGCCAGGGCATCGGCGGCATGGTCTGGGTGTGGGTCGTGATCAAGCTGCGTGAGCGTGCGCACCATGTAGGCAACCTGCCGTTTATCTGCGGCGCCGGTACCCACAACAGCCTGCTTAATCTGCATGGGCGTATACTCGCCAATCTCGAGTGCGCATTCCGAAAGCGCCACGAGTGCAGCACCGCGGGCATGCGCCGTAGGGATGGCCGAGCGAACGTTGGCGCCAAAGTAAATGCTCTCGATGGCGGCAGTATCGGGGCGGTAGCGCTCGACGACGCCCTTGAGGTCGCGGGCGATATGCGACAGGCGCACCGCGAGCGGGCTGCCCGCGCTGGTCTCGATACAACCGTAGGCACGGCAGCGGACCTCGCCACGCCGCTCCTCGATAATCCCCCAGCCCGTATGGGCCAAACCAGGGTCGATACCCAAGATAACCAAGCCGACCTCCCCTCGTCACAAGCACAGCGCAAGGCAAGGCCCCGCGCATCATTCACGAACGTCTGTTCTAGAATAACACAACAGTGACCGTATCTAGCAAGCAAGGTTGAACCATAGGTTGAGCATAAGTCAGCGAGCGAGTCCCTGCCGTGGCAAGGTGTCGCGAAAGAGGAGCGCCGCGTACTTCTGTACGCAAGCGACGGTTTGAGCGGCAGATTGCCCGGCAGGGGCTCGCGCAGCGTCGACTCGTTACGCGGTTTGGTAAAACCGCGTAACATTTTTAGTTCTGCGAGAAGAACGGAAACTGCCTCGGATCTATCGGCGGATGCGGCATCGGACCTCCCTGGGGCCCACCCTGCGGTCCGCCCTGACCGCCCATCATCTTGTCGATGGCGTCCTGGACCTCGCCCTCAAACTTTTTCATACCCTCATGCAGGCGACGTTGGCCATCCTCGGAGCGCAGCTCCTCCATCTGCTCGGGCGAAATACCCAACAGGTCACCCAATATGCCCATCATCTCGCCACGCATGCGTTCGCTTGTATCCTCGTCGGCAAAGCGGTTTACCTCGGCGCGTGCCAGCGCATCGACCGTCATGCGTTCCTTGCCGCTCAGCCCCAGGTCGGACCACGCAAGCATGTACGGCCAGGCGCGCTCGACAAACGAACGAGCCGAGACGATCGTCGCCGTCGGCAGCATGCGGCGGGCGGCCTCGCCCTGACGCACGAGCATCAGCAGCAGCGAGCAAGCCTCGGGCTTGCCGGCGGCCATTGGGATGTCGTCGAAGGGTCGGTTGCGGTCCACGTGCGACTCAAGCGCACCATCGACCTC
The DNA here is from genome assembly GCA_902475865.1 of uncultured Collinsella sp. Lineage (GTDB taxonomy): Bacteria > Actinomycetota > Coriobacteriia > Coriobacteriales > Coriobacteriaceae > Collinsella. The sequence continues at coordinate 1,629 of CABSBK010000046.1, read as the reverse complement.
GCCCGGCTCAAGCCCGCCAAGCAGCTGCGCCGCGCGGTCGAGCATGTCGACCGGACCGTCAAGCGTCGAGAGCGCCTGCGCCAGCACGCGATCCATGCAATCCTCCACCGCGTTGAGCGTCACGAGCTCTTGGGGCACCACGGCCGAGGCACGGTTGCGCACGCGTGCCACAAACTCGAGCGTCGACAGATACACATCGCCAAAGGGCGCAAAGTCGCCCTGGTAGCCACCGGACAGCGCGGGCGCCGCCAGCGCATACTCGGTCTTGGAAAGCGGGCTCAGCGCCATGGCGCCCAGCTCAAGCGCCGTATCCTCGAGCATCAGGCCCAGCGCGCGCGAACGCAGGCGTTCGGCATCGCCCGCCGACACGTCGCGGTCGAGCACGCGCGCTGCATCCGGCGCATCGCGCTCGACGGTGCGAATGTGCAGGCGCTCGGCGATTGAGCGCACGGCAGAACAGCGAGCAGCCTCTGCCTCCTCCTGCGCCGGTGTAAAGATGCGATTGCGCCCCAGCACCAGGCCAATCACATTGCGCGGTCCCAAGGCATCGACGGCGAGCGCCGCCAACAGGGACGACGGCAGATCGCCCTCGAGTGCCACCACAGCACGCGATGCACCGTGGGCTCGGGCGTTATCGCGCACGGCAAGCACCAGCGCCTGCCACAGCCACTCCTCGGAACGGAACTCGGGCAGTTCGTGATCCTCCAGGGCATCGAGCATCACGCCGCGCTGAATCTCCTGAACCAGCAGACTCTCCTCAAAACACGGCGCCTGGGCCACCACGCGACCGCAGTCGTCGAGCACAAACGAACCGCCGGTATACACCGACTCGTCATAGGCACCGACCGGCGCCATGCAGGCAAACCACACGCTGCGCTTGGATGCGATCTTGCGGTAGGCGCCGCTGCGAACGGCGGCAATGGCGGCCGTCTCGCGATCGGTCATGTCAAACGCGTTGAACTGGAAATAGGCGATGAGGTCGACGCCGGTCGGCAGCATTTCAAGCTCGCGGTCTAGGTCAAACACCACGGCGACGCGCACGCCGTCCACGTCAAACACCGGCGGTGCCCAACGCGCGTCGTTGCTCTCGCCACGCTGCAGGGCGATGCTTGCGCGCGCAGGCACCACGCGACCATCCTTAAGCATCATGTAGTCGAGCAGGGGCTGGCCCTCAAACGAAACCGCAGCGGGCACGATGCAGATCATGTCGAGCTCTTGGATGCGCTCGGCAACGCCCGTCAGGCCCGTCAGCATATCGTGCTCAAAATCGGCGGCGCCCACCAGGCTGCCCGGCATGGCACCCATAAAGAGCGGGGCCGGAACGCACAGCACGCGCACGCCGCGCTCATGAGCCAGGCGAGCCTGGTCCTCGATGCGGCCGCAAATGCCCTCGATGTCACCCAGGCGCATATCGATCTGTGCAAGTGCGAGCTTCATGGCCCAGCCCTTTCCGTCGTAAATCATCGTTGTCGTAGTAAAAGCGCCGGCCGCATAATGCAGCCGGCGCTCGCATGTGCATATGCTAGCTATGATACCCCGAGCGGGGGCGCGCTCCTAGAACGTCGCGGACCACAGCCCATGCAGGTTGCAGTAGGCATAGACGGTACCGGTCTTGGAGCCGCCAGCGAA